>CAZFBR010000058.1:0-15929 GCA_964517215.1 uncultured bacterium | reverse complement strand
GATCGGCTCCAGCACGATATAGGGGATGCACAGGTTGGTCATCCCCTCGACCTCGCCGACCTTGGTCTCGAGGGTGATCAGCACCATTATGTCGTTCGGCGGAACAATCTGCACAAACTGGGGATTGCATTCGATCTTCTCCAGCTTGAGCTGCAGCTGGATGACGTTTTCCCACGCCGTGCCCATGTTCTGCAGCATGCGGTGGATGATGCGCTCGATCACCGACTGCTCGATGTCCGTCAGCTCGCGCGACAGGTTCGACGACCAGCCCTTGCCGCCGAACAGGCGGTCGATGATGGTGAAGGCGATGCTCGGGTCGACCTCCAGCACGCAGTTCCCTTCGAGCGGCGCCATCGAGGCGATGGCGATCGTCGTCGGGTTGGGGATCGATTTCATGAACTCCTCGTAGGTCAGCTGGTCCACCGAGGCGACATGCACATGCACCATGGTGCGCAGCTGCGCCGACAGCGAGGTCGTGGTCAGCCGCGCAAAGGTCTCGTTGATCATCTGCAGCGTGCGGATCTGGTCCTTGGAGAACTTGTCCGGCCGCCGGAAGTCGTACAGCTTGACCTTGGGCTGTTTGCCCGGCGCACCGCTCCGCGCGGCGGGGCCGGCGGCACCGCCGCCGCCGGCCGCCGGCGGTTCGACCGATTCGCCGGACGAAATGGCGTTCAGTAAGCTGTCAATTTCGTCCTGCGACAGGAGTTCCGTCATGGTCCCTGGTTCCTACTTTCCCGTGAACACGTATTCCGTGATATAGACGTCCGCCAGCTGCCCGCCCTCGGAAAAGACCTTGTTGGTCTCCACCAGCATGTTGTCCTTGAGCGTCCCGATATTGGCCGGGGCCAGTTCCGCGTCGCTGCGGCTGAACAGGAACTGCAGGTACTGCGCCCTGAGCTGCGGCAGGCGCTTTTCCAGTTCCTCGCCCATTTTCTTGTTCTGCTCCGCCTCGCCGTCGTAGGCGAGCGTCACCTTCATCTTCAGCGAATTGCCGCGGATGACCGTGATGATTTCGCCGACTTCCACCGTCAGGCACGGGCTTTTGACCGCCGTCGGCTCATCGTCGCCCGTATTCTTGACCACCGGCTCGGTCGGGTTCTTCACGTCACCGGCCGCCTTGTACGACACCACCACCGCAATGGTGACGATGGCGATCGCCACCGCCGCACCGATCAGGATCTTGACCAGCGGATTGCTGCCGCCCGCCGGCTTTTCCTTTTTTTCTCCGCCGCCGCCCTCGGGGGCTTCCTCATCAACCGCCATGGCGTTTCTCCTCGTTCAGTTCCCGCCGGTCCGCTGTCGGCGGGTCGCTCTCCTGCGTCTGCATCAGGCCGAGGCGGCGGCGGTACGCCACCGCCGCCGCGACGATCTGGTCCACGGAATCCTTCACCACGAATTTGCGCCCCGAGAGCAGGGTGACCACCGTGTCCGGCGTCGCCTCCAGCGTCTCGATCTGGTGGACATTCAGCCAGAACCGGCTGCCGTCCCGCCGCGTCAGCGCAATCATCGCCCGCTCCTTACCTCATCACCGCTTCAGCGACAGCAGTTCCTGCAGCATCTGGTCCGCCGTCGTGATCGTTCGCGAATTCGCCTGGAACCCGCGCTGGGCCACAATCATGTTGGTAAACTCCTCCGCCAGGTCGACGTTGGACAGTTCCAGCGAACCGCCCACCATCTTGCCGCGGCCGCCGACGGTGGCCACCCCGATCTGCGCCACCCCGCTGTTGCCCGAGGTGCGGAAGAGCGAGCCGCCGACGTCAAGCAGGCCGGCCGGATTGTTGAAGTTGGCCAGTGCGATCTGGGCGATATTCTGGCTCATGCCGTTGTCGTACAGGCCGACCACATAGCCGTTGTTGTCCACCGCGAAACTGCTCAGCGTCCCCTTGCCGTAGCCGTCCTGCGAGTAGACCTCGCCGTCATTGCTCGCTGCATACTGGGTCAGCTTGGTGAAGTCAAGCGAAATCTCCACCCGCCCGGCGCCCTCTTCCGGTTGCGGCGCACCGTCGTCAACATCCGGGTCATAGATCACCTTCTGCAGATTCGCCGGCCGCTTCTCCATGCCCAGGCCGACCTCGCTCTCAAACGTCACTGAGTTCGAGGAGTCGTAGCTGCCGTCCTCCTTGAAGGTGAGCAGGCCATAGCCCGCCATCTGCACATCGTTCGCGTCTTCCGGGGTCGGGTCCATCACCGACCACATCCACTCGTTGGTGCTCTTGCGCTCGAAATAGTAGGTCAGCGTGTGCGCCGCACCCAACGAATCGTAGGTTACCACCGAGGTCGCATACTGATAGGCGCTCTTGCTCTTGACCTCCGCCGTCACCGGGTTGCCCGCATCCGCCTTGTTCATCTTCTCGTCGGTGGTGTTGGGCACGAAGGTCAGCGCTTCCGCCTCGTCGTTGCCGCTCGGCACCACGATGTCGGTCAGTACCGTGTTTTCGCTGGTGCTGAAGGTGAAGACGTCGCCCGCCGCCGGCGTGCCCGACCAGTAGGTCGACTGGATCTCGATCCCCTGGACGCTGAAGGTTTCCGAGGTTGAGATATCATTGCCGATCAGACCGGTCTTTGTGCCGACAATGTCGTACGTGCCGTCGGCATTGAAGGTGATCGTCCACGCATCCGCCGGCGCCGTGCCCGCCACATCGACCGCCGACAGGACCCCGGTGCCGGTATTCGCCCCCGCCGCCGCAATATTGGCGTCGAACTGGGTCAGCGTGTCCGCAATGGTGAAGAAATCGCGGTTATAGGTGGGCGAGGAGGCGTAGCTCACCTTGAAATTGATCACGTCGTTCGTCGTCGCCGTCCCGGTAAAATTCTCCGAACTGATATACAAGCCGTGCGCCGCGCTGACGAAGTCGGTCGCGGTGGTGCCGGCGCCGATCTGCGTCCAGGTGTTGGCATCGGCCGTGGTGAAGCTCCAGGCGTCGGCGGTGTCCGGCAGCGTCGTCCAGTTGGCCACCGGGATGGTGATCCCCAGCGCCGAGAACTCCGCGTTGGTCCGGCCGGTCGCGGTGTTGCCGTTGGGGTCGGTGACCGTGAACAGGGTGCTGTCTGCATTGTCAACGACGATCGTCCAGTTCCCGGCCAGGGTGCTGTCCGCCACCGTCACGCCGCTGAGCACGCCGTTGATGCCGGCGGTCCTGACCGGACCGGCCGTGAGGGAGGTCGCGGTCGGGTCAGTCGCGTTGCCGTAATTGGCCCATTCCACCACATAGTTGGTGGCGTCGGTGAACCGCACGCGCCAGTTGCGGAAGGTGTAGTCGGACGCCGTGTCCGGGATCGTGGTCGCCGTCTGCGCCTGGGTTTCATTGACCACCACCCCGGACAGCGCGACGGTCCCGGTATTGTTTGCCGCCGCAACCGGCAGGTCCGCGGTCAGCAGCGGATTGTCGTCCGCCGCGGTCGGAATCTCCGACGGCAGGTCGAGAACGCCGTTGGCATTGCCCGCCGCCACTTCGAAATACATCACGTCATTGGCCACCGCCGTGCCGCGCCACTCGCCCGCCTTGATGGTGATGTTATAGGTGCCAAAGGTCTGGTCGGCGTTGGTGTGGCCGGTCCCCACCGCATCCCAGGTGGCGTTGCCCGGATTGTTGTAATCGTAGTCGTCACTGTAGTACACCGTGTACTCGGTAAGGTCGTCCTCATCCTCGAAACGGATGCGGTACATGCCTTCCTGCGGCTTGGCGCTGTCGATCGCCTCAACCGCGCTCAGCTTGATGCTGCTGTTGTCGTCGAGCTGGTCAAGGCTGTCCTTGCGCACCGCGCTGACGCTGGTGGCGAGATCGGTGTTCTTGTAGTTGCCGATCACCTGGCCGGTCGCGTCCAGCTCGATGATCCCCTGCACCTGGATGCCCGTGTTCTCATCGATCACGGCATCACCCACTTCACTGCCGTTCGGCGGATTGGTGCTCCACGTCGCCTTGTAGGTGTAATAGTTCAGGGTCGGGTGGCAGTGCTCGAAGGTGAGCTGGACCTTGCGCGTCACCCCGCCCTGGGTGTATTCGACCACGATCGGGTCGATGGCGACCCCGTTCTCGCTGTTCAGGTTGCCCGAAAAGACGATGTTCGACGTCTCGTTCGCCGGGATGGTGTCCCCCACGCGGATCTGGATGTCCTCAACCGAACCCGACGACGAGTTGATCGTCATCTCGCCGGTGACCGCGTCCTTTTCCGCCATCCACCCCTGGACCTTGAGCCCGGTCGAGGAGACCAGGTTGCCGTTGCTGTCCAGGTTGAACGAGCCGTTGCGGGTGTAAAAATAGCTGTACGAGGTGGCGCCGGCGAGCACAAAATACCCGTTGCCGGAGATGGCGACGTCGGTGTTGTTGCCCGTCGTTTCCAGTTCGCCCTGTGTCGTAATCGCCTTGATCGACCCCACCTGTACCCCCAAGCCGACCTGTTCCGCGTTCGTGCCGCCCATGGTGTCGGTGGCGGCCGACGCGATCGATTCGGTCTGGCTCAACAGCGTCTCAAAAATCACTTCCGACTTCTTGAACGCCACCGTATTCACGTTGGCGATATTGTTGCCGATTACATCCAGCTCCGTTTGGTGCGCCTGGAGTCCGGAAACTCCGGACCACATTGCCCGCATCATAGTCGTGTCCTCCTCGTCAGGGTTTGGAACCCGGTCTACGCCGGATTCCCTGCCGCATCTGCTGCCGTGACTGTTCCGTTGTGTGGCGGTCCGTAACCGGACACCACGACGAGGGGCTTCGCTGCCACCGCACCTGCGGCGACCGCGTCCAGCCCCGTACCCGCCGGTCAGACCTCTCCGCCCGGCGCGCTCCCCGTCTTCCGCTCCCCCGTTACGTCGCCACCTCCCGCTTCCCGGTCACGCCCTGAACCCTTCGCCCCGGCCCGCCATGCGGGTCGTGGCCGGGCGTTGATGCCGGCCCTGCCGCGCAGTCATCAGGCGATGACCGCACTGTCAATATTGGTGAAGACATTGCTCTTCAGCTGCTGGCAGTCCATGGCGGTGATCACGGTCCGGTTGGGCACCGAAACCACCAGGGCCAGATTGTCCAGCAGCACCAGCGATGACTTGGCCCCCTTCGCCGCCGCCTGGTCCACGCCGTCCTGCAGCCGTTCCATGCGTTCCGGCGTCAGTTCCAGGTTGCGCGACTGCAGCCGCGTCTTCGCATGGCCCGAGAACTGCAGTTCCTGCTGCTGCGCCGCCTGCTGCAGCACCTCGTCGAACGAGGCGCCCGTGGTCGCCGGTGCGCTGCCGGTCCCGGTGGTGGCGGGCGCCGGCGTTGCCGCCGGCGTTTCCGCCCAGGGCCGGACGGCCCCCAGCGTCGCGCCCGGAAAATAGAGTGCGCCCATGGTTACGCCGCCGTCGCCGGATATTCCACTTTGGTGACGTCGGCGAAGTTCATCGTCGTGCCACCCTTGAGATTCAGCACCGCCGCGCCGTCCTTGTAGGTGATCGAGGTCACCGTGTCGGTCACCGTCTTGTCGGCGCTGTCCGTACCGGTGACGTTAAAGCCCAGCGTGTTCAGCGCCAGCGCATTGGACGCCTGCGACCCCAGCCCGCTCACAAAACTGGTGAAGCTGGCGTTCAGGTTCTCCATCTGCTCCAGCGCGGAGAACTGCGCCAGCTGCGCGATGGATTCCGTGTTGGACATCGGGTCCAGCGGATCCTGGTATTCCATTTCCGTCACCAGCAGGGTCAGGAACGCGTCCTTGCCCAGCGTGTTCTTGTCGCTCGACAGCGTGCTGGTTGCCGCATTGCTTTTCGTCACCAGATCGGAAACGCTGTTCGCCGCGGTTATTCCGGTCGTGCTCATGGTCGCTCCTCCTACACAATGTATTCCACCCGGCTGTCGCTGTGCCGGTACCACCGCGCATCCGTCGCCGCAACGTCGGCGTCCGTCTCCGCGTCCTGCGTGATCCCGCTGCCGCCTGCATCCTGCCGTTCTTCGGCCGGCTGCGGCTGCTGCCGCACCTCGACGCTGAAGGCGCCGACTTCCAGGCCCTGCGCCGCGAACTGTTCGAGCAGTTCCGGCAGATGCTCCTCAATTGCCGCCTTGGCCGCCGCCGTTTCCGTCACCACCCGCGCATTCAGCGTGTCGCCGCTGACTTCCAGCTTCAGGTCGACCCGGCCGAGCTCGTCCGGCCGGAGCTGCATGCTGACCTCGGTCTTGCCCTCGGTCAGGGTGACATTCACCGTCCGCGCCATTTCCTGCAGTTGCTGCACAAATTCCGTCCGGTTGACCACCGCCGGTGCCGCGGCCTTGTCCGCCGCTGCCGCCGCTGTGCTGCCACCCGTCGGGGCCGTGCCGGCGCCCGCACCGGCGTTGTCACCGCCGGCGTTTTTCGCGGTGGCCGCCGGTTTGCCGGCCGCCGCCGCTTTCACGGCAATTCCGCTGCCGGTCGCCGCCGTACCCGCCACGCTGTTCACCGCCGTCGTGGTTGCCGGATTGGCTGCGGCAACGCGCACCGTTTCCGGTCGCGCCGCCAGCACCATAACCGGCGTTTCCGCGGCCGTCGTGGTCCCGCTGGTGGCAACGGTGCGCCGGTCAAGCAGGGTGATCTGCGGACCATGCGCCGTCCGCGCTTCCTGCTTCGCGCCATCCCGGCCCGACCCGGATTCCGCCTGGCTTTCACTGCCGGTTCGGCTCCCCCCGCGATACAGGTTCTGGATCGCAGTCCCCGACAATTCAGCAAACGGTGAAACCGGGGCGCTCGCCCGCACCGGGCGTTCCAGCCCGGCCGACGCTGCCGCGCTGCTCCGCTCGCCGGCATTCGCCGGCGCCGCAGTCAGCATTGCGTCTCCCGCACGCATCGCGGTCGCCGTTGTGCTGCTGCTGCTATTGACAATGGGTGCCGCCGCCGGGTCGGCTGTTGCCGCTGCCCCGCCGGTGCGACGCGCCTGCTGCCTGTCGCCGGAAACGACCTGGACGCCCGACTGGCTCGCCGTGGCAGTCACCGCCGCCGGCGTTCCCGCCGTGGTGGTGCCGCCGGCGGCACCTTCCGTCCGGACTCGGTCCACCCGTGCGGCTTTGTCCGCGGCAGCGTTCGTTGCGGCCGCCGCAACTGCCGGCGACTGCTGCGAACCGGCTGCCTGCCGGTCAATGGCCACGATGAGCTCCGGTCCGGCCGGCAGTTTCGCCTGGCCGTGTTCCCGTTTCGTTTCCTGCGCCTGCCCGCCGGTCGCCGCGTCGTCCGCCGGTTCTTCGTCCGCCGCCGGCGCCGTCCCGTCATCCGCCCGGTCCGTTGCCGCCGCCGCTGAAGTTACCGATGCCGTCGCGTCGTCCTGCGCCCCGGTTTCATCCACGCCGGCTTCCGCCGCCGCGTTTTGTTCCGGTTGTGCCTCTCCGGCAGTTGCTGTCGCTGGCGTTGCCGATGCCGTATCCGCCGGCATCGTCTCCGCTGCCGGTTCCGCCGGCGGTTGGTCCGCCTGCGGTTCCGGTTCGGTTGCGTCCGCCACCTCCGGGGCCTGCCAGCCATCCGTTGCGTTCGGGTATGCCGGCTGCTCATACGCGGACGGAACGTTCATGGCCGGGGTAACCGCCGGTCCGGTGTCATCTGCACGCTGCGACAGCTGCTGCTGCGCCGATGCCTGCGCGTCCATCATCAACGACAGGAAGTCCGTCATACCGGTGTTCACCGGCAGCAGACCGACCCGCGCGGCACCATTGTCAAGAGAAGGCGGTGACTGGGTTTGTGCTGTGACTATTGCTGCATTCATGCTTCGTTCACCTCCCCTGTATTTGTGCTTCAATTGTGGTACTGCCCGCTGGTGGTCGCCACCTCCCTTCAGGTTTTTGTTACTTCAATTATCGGTTAGCGGCCGGCGATACTTGATTAAACCGCATTATTGCCCTGCTGAACCCGCTCAGTGACCCAGCTTGCGCACGATCGCGCTTGCCCGTTCCGGGGGCATAAACGTCATAACATAGCCGGCCGAAGCCGGGTCCATCCGCTGCAGAATCGCCATGATCGTCTCGTCTTCCACCTGCGGCTCGCCGGTCACCGTATCGGTGGCTGCCATTATTCTCGCCGCGGCAGCAGGTTGCATATTGCTGAACAGTTCGACCAGCTTTTTGTATCTGGCCTCCTCCGCCTCGCGTTCCGCCGTCTGCTGGCGCACTTCTTCCTGCCGCTGGTCCAGCATCTCCTGGGCCGTGCGGATATTCTCTTCCTGCTGCTTGAGTTCCGCCACACGCCGGTCAAGATCGGCGGCGCTGTCCTGCTGCGTTTCATTGGCCAGGTCCAGCGCTTCCTGCTGCAGCGCCCGCTCCTCCGCCAGCAGCGCGTCGGCGTTCAGCGGCGCCGGTTGCACCCAGGTGCGCACCACGGGGATTTTCACCAGATAGGGAATTGCCAGGGCGCGGGCGTCGATGATCTGCAGCCGGTCAAACACATAGACCATGGTCGCCACCGCGCCCAGGAACAGCAGCAACGCACCCATCGTTTTCTTGTTCATGCCTGTCCGTCCAACTGGCGCATGATCTTCGCCACGTAATTCCGCGTCTCCGCATACGCGGGTACGCCGCCCGCCTTCTGTACCGCGCCCGGCCCGGCATTATAGGCCGCCAGGGCCTCGGGAACGCTGCCGAACCGGCTCAGCATCTGGCTGAGATAGCGCGTGCCGCCGTCGATATTCTCCTCAACCGCATACGGATCATCCACGCCCAATGCCGACGCCGTGCCGGGCATCAGTTGCATGAGTCCCATCGCCCCCGCACCGGACCGCGCCGCGGGATTGAACCCGGATTCCGCCTCGATCACCGCGCGGATCAGGTCGGGATTCATCTGATAGCGTTCCGCCGCCGCGCTCACCGCCCGGTCGATGCGCGCGCGCGTCGCCGGGTCCTGCGCCGTCGCCGCCGCCATGGCCCGGGCAAATTCGCCGCCGGTCGTCGCTGCGCCCGCCGCCGTTGCCGCCGGCGCGGTTGCCGCGTCTGCCGGCACGGCCGCCTTCAGGCCAAACCGTTCGGTGATCTCGCGCACGCGCGCGAACACCTGCGCAATGCTATTGTTCATACGCCGCCCCGCCCCACCAGACCTGCGCCTCAGTGTCGCAGGCCATTTCCCGCACATCCTGTTGCGACCGCTGCCGCATGAACACCAGCATGCCCTGGTCGTCGATGTCGTTCTGCTCGGCCTTTTCCTCGGCCGCCTTGAACTGCGCTGCCCGCCGGTCCTTCAGCTTTTCCAGCGCCTTGCGCTTTTTCGCCGCTTCCAGCAGTTCCGCCCGCCGCGCATCGGCCACCGCCCGCGCCTGCGCCACCTGCTGCGCCTGCGCGCTGATCTCGCGTTCAAGCCGCTGCTGATACTGCTGGAACGCCACCAGTTCGGCGATGACGAATACCGCACCCGCCCGCCCGCGGAATTCCTCCTGCAGCGACCGCTTGGCCGCGCTCAGTGCTTCGTGCTTGGCCGTTTCCTGCCGCCAGGTATGTTCCGCCATTGCCAGTTCATTCTTCTTCGCCTCCTCTTCCTGCAGCCGCAGATCGAGCACCCGCTGCAGCTTGAAGGTGAAACCCATCGCTACCAGACCAGCCGGACGTCGGGTTCGGGCCAGGCGATGGTCGCCGCACCCCGTTCATAGTGCGTGCGCAGCAGGGTCAGCAGCCGCTGATGCGCCGCCAGCACCGCCGCCAGTTCGACCCGGCCCAGCCGGGCGTAGGCGGCCAGCACCTTGACCGCCGCCCGCTGGTCGAGCGCGCGGAACATGATCGCCCGCGCCTCATCACCCGCCAGCTTGACCACCAGCGCCACATCCCCGGGCGCCAGCGCCCGCATCACCCGCTGCACGGTGGCCGCATCAACATGGATCAGGTCGTCCACCGTCACCTCATAACTTCCCGCCGCCGGCCACGCCGGCACCTCGACCGCGACCAGCTCCTCCGCGCAGCATGAACCGCAGCGCTGGCGGGCCGGCGGGGTCAGGCGGAGCGCGGAGCCCATGTCAGTCCGCCATCAGCGTCTGCAGCTGCGTCACGCTGTCGGCCAGCGGCACCGACTCCGTGATCCCCTGCTGCAGGTAGGCGTCGATCATCGGCTTCTTCCTGATCGCGTAATCAATGTCGGGGCTGCTCCCCGCGACGTACGCGCCGATATTGATCAGGTCCTCCGCGTCCCGGTAGACCGCAATCGTGCGCTGCAGCTTGCGCGCCGCGGCGCGCTGCTCCGCCGGGGTGATCTCCGGCATGCAGCGGCTGACGCTGCCCAGCACATCGACCGCGGGATAATGCCCGCGATTGGCCAGGTCGCGCGACAGCACGATATGCCCGTCGAGAATGCCGCGCACCGTGTCCGCCACCGGCTCGTTCATGTCGTCCGCCTCGACCAGGACCGTATAGAGCGCGGTGATGCTCCCCTTCGCCGCCGTGCCGGTGCGCTCGAGCAGCACGGGCAGGATGGCGAAGACCGACGGGGTATAGCCCCGGGTCGAGGGTGGCTCCCCCACCGTCTGGCCGACCTCGCGCTGCGCCCGCGCAAAGCGGGTAATCGAATCGACCATGAGCAGCACATCCTTGCCGCGGTCGCGGAAATATTCCGCGATAGTGGTCGCCGTGAATGAGGCGCGCAGGCGGAGCAGCGGACGCTGGTCGCCCGTCGCCACCACCACCACCGAGCGTTTCAGCCCTTCCTCGCCGAGATCGCGTTCGATGAATTCGCGCACCTCGCGCCCGCGCTCGCCCACCAGCCCGATCACGTTGATATCCGCCTCGGTATAACGCGCGATCATTCCCATCACCGTGCTCTTGCCCACGCCGCTCCCCGAGAACACGCCCACGCGCTGGCCGCGCCCGACCGTCAGCGGCCCGTCGATGGCGCGGATCCCCAGCCCGAGCGGCTGGGAGATCCGCGTCCGGGTCAGGGCGTTGGGCGGCGCTGCCATCACCGGGCGGAACTTCAGCCCGGGCGGCAGCGGCTTGCCGTCGAGCGGCTCGCCCACCGCATCGAGCACCCGCCCAAGCAGCCCCTCGCCCACCGGCACCGTCAGCGGCGCGCCGGTCGCCACCACTTCCAGGCCGGGGCGCAGCCCGGCGACATCATCGATCGGCATCAGCTTGACCAGCCCGCCGTCGAAGCCGACCACCTCGGCCCGCACCGGCGGCAGGCCCGGCCCGCGCTGGATATGGCACAGCTCGCCGTAGGCGACCGGCGGCCCCTGCGAGACCACCACCAGGCCGACCACTTCCTTGATCCGGCCGTTGACCCGGATCGGATCGGCATCCGCCAGCGCCGCCGCCAGCCGACCCATCGTGCTCATAACCGGCCGCCGTCGCGCCGGCAGCTGCCGCCCGGCTTCATGCCTTCGCTCCCGCGCCCGCCGGGGCGGACTCGGCCGGCGCGCCGGCCGGTTCGGCCGCGGCCGCCGCCAGCAGCGAGTTCTCCAGCACCGCCAGCTGGCCCGCCAGGGTCGCGTCGATGCTGCCGAATTCCGTTTCGACAATCGCCCCGCCGTCCTCAATCTCCGGGTCGGCGATCAGCGCGACGTTCGCGGTCCGCAGCTCGGGCATGCGTTCGCCCAGTTCGACCGACAGCATCTCGTAATCCGCCGGGCTGACCCGCACCCGCGCCAGCGACTGGCCGCGCGCCCGGTCGAGCGCGGCGGTCAGGTTGCGCACCACCGCCTCGCGGTCGATTGCCACCGCATCGCGCGCCACCTTGCGCGCCACCTCCACCGCCAGGCGGATGATATCGTCGGCGGCCGCCGCCAGCTGCGCCGCGCGCTGCGCCTCCGCCCGGGCCAGCAGGCCGTCCAGCGCGTCCAGCACCCCGCGCAAACGTTCCGCCACCGCGGCCCGGCCCGCCGCTTCCCCCGCCGCCCGGCCCGCCTGCTCCGCCGCGGCGCGGATCCCCTCCGCCGACGCCTGGGCGGCCCGCTTCAGCGTGTCCCCCTCGGTGCGCGCCGCGGCCAGCGCCTGCTCGCGCTCGTGCGCCAGCGCCGCCTGCTGCTGCGCCCGCTCGCGCGCCAGCGCCGCCCGCCCTTCGCTCACTTCCTGTTCCAGGCGCGTCAGCCGTTCCTCGCGCAGCAGGCCGTCGTCGGCCCGCCCGCCGTCGCAGCAGCCGGCGACGCTGAGCACCACCAGGCGGTCGACCACGACCTCGGTCCGCTTGAACACCTTCTGGTCAGACAACGAGCTGCTCCTCGCCGCCGCGCGCGATGATGATCTCGCCCGCTTCCTCGAGGCGGCGGATGATGTTCACGATGCGCTGCTGGGCGTCCTCGACGTCGCGCAGGCGCACCGGGCCCATGAACTCCATGTCCTCCTGCAGCATTGACGCCGCGCGCTTGGACATGTTGTTGAACACCTTCTCGCGCACGCGGTCCTCGACCGACTTGAGCGCCAGTGCCAGCTCCTTGCTGTCCACCTCGCGCAGCACCTGCTGCACCGCGCGGTCGTCGAGCAGGGTGATGTCCTCGAAGACGAACATGCGCTTCTTGATCTCCTCCGCCAGGTCGGGATCGTCCTCCTCGAGGTTCTCGAGGATCGACTTTTCCGTGCCGCGGTCCACCTGGTTGAGGATGTCGACAATCGCCTGGATGCCGCCGGTCGACGTGTACTCCTCGCTGACCAGCGCCGACAGCTTGCGCTCGAGCACGCGCTCGACCTCGCGCAGCACGTCGGGCGAGGTGCGGTCCATCTGCGCGATGCGCTTGGCCACGTCCGCCTGGATGTCCACCGGTAGCTTGGGAATGATCTGCGCCGCCTGGTTGGCGTCGAGATACGACAGGATCAGCGCAATGGTCTGCGGGTACTCGTTCTGGATGAAGTTCAGCAGGTGCGCCGGGTCCGCCTTGCGCACGAAGTCGAACGGCTTGACCTGCAGCGACGAGGTCAGGCCGTTGATGATCTCCATCGCCCGCCCGGGGCCGAGCGCCTTTTCCAGCACTGAGCGCGCGTAGTCGATGCCGCCCGAGGTGATGAACTCGTGCGCCATGAGCATCTCGTGGAATTCCTCGAGCACCTGGTCCTTGACCGCGCTGTCCACCTTGTCCAGCCGCGCGATCTCGAGGGTCAGATCCTCGATCTCCCGCTCGTTGAGGTGCTTGAAAATGTCGCCCGCCAGTTCCGGCCCGAGCGTCACCAGCAGCACGGCCGCCTTCATGCGCCCCGGCAGCTTGCGTTGTCCTTCGGCCACGATCGTTCCCCCTTACCGTTCCTCTTCCGCCATCCAGGTGCGGATCAGGTTCGCCACCATCTCCGGCTGGTCGTGCGCCGCCTTCTCCGCCCGCCGCCGCAGCTCCATCTTTTCCTTCTCCTCGATGGTCAGCTCGGTGACCATCCCCTTCTCCGAGATGGTCGAGGTTGCCGAGCGCATCGCCAGTTCGCGCTCGCGCAGCGCCTTCTGGTCGCGCAGCCCGAGGTAGGTCTTGAGCTCGACCAGGAGCAGGATGAGCAGGATCCCCACCACCAGCCCCGCGAAGACCAGCATCGTGACCCGCTTCTGCTCCAGCTCCTTGCGCCGGGCCGCGTCCTCCGCCGCCACCTGCTCGGTGCGGTCGACGGTGATGTTGGTCACCGAAATGACGTCGCCGCGGGTCGCGTCATAGCCGATCGCCGCCTTGACCGTCTGCTCCAGCGCGGCCAGTTCCTCGGGCGTGCGCGGGACGTAGGTGCGTTCGATGACGTTCCCCTGCTCGTCGCGCTTGAGGGTGTAGGTCCCGTCCACGTTGACCATCGCCGTCAGCCGCTTGACGTACGGCGACTGCTCCCGCGTGGTGTGCTCGGTATTGTGCAGGTAATTGGTGCGCACCTCGTTCTTCTCGTAGTTCACCGGCTGGTTCTGCGTGGCCTCGTAGCCCGGGATATTGGATTCGACGCCCGCGGTGCCGCCCGGGCGGAAGCCCATCCCGGTGAACTTCTCCGTCATGGTCTGCTGCGATTCCAGCAGCTGGTCGAATCCGGGCTTGGTCAGGTTGGTGATTTCCTTGGCCACCCGGTCGAAGTCCATCAGCACATTGACCCGCACCGTCACCTTGTCCGCCCCGAACATTGACGCCAGCGCGCCCTTGAGCCCGCTTTCATATCCCTTGACAATGGCCCGTTCCAGCGCCAGCTGCTTTTCCTTGACCCCTGCCAGGTTGGTCGGGTCCTCGGCTTCCGGGGTCAGCGGGGTGGCATGCTGGTCGGTCACCTCGACAAATTCCGGTTTCAGCCCGGGCACCGACGCGGAAACGAATTTGACAATCGACTGCACCTGCGCTTCCTTCAGCTCGCTGTTGAGCGTCAGGTTGACCGCCGCCTTGACCGGCTGCTGTTCCTCCTGGTAAATGCGCTCCTTGGGAATCGTCAGGATCACGGTGGCATCGGTCACGCCCTCGAGCGTCTTGAGCGAGCGGGCGATTTCGCCGCCGAGGGCCAGGTTGTAGGCGCGTTCCTTGTCGTCCTGCGTCTGCATGGGATTGAAACTGCTCAGGCTCTCGAACCCGGGCAGCCCGTTGCGCGGGGCGGCGCCGTTGGTGGTCAGGTCCATGCGCAGCGCCGCCACCTGCTGCTGCGGCACCAGGATCTGATTGCCTTCGAGCTTGTAAGTGATCCCCTGGGCGTCGAGTTCCTTCTTGATCTTCCCCGCATCCTCCGCCGACAGGTTGGCCCACAGCGGCTCGTACTGCGGGCGTGACGACCAGGCGATGATCCCGCCCAGTCCGACGACAAAGCCCAGCATCACCAGCAGGTACATCGCCTTTTGCTTCGCCGACAAGGCGCCCCACATGGCCATGAATTGCTGCCTGAGTTTCTGCAGGTAGGCGTTCATTGCGCGCCTCCCGCCAGCAGGAACAGCGAAAGGGCGGGACCTCTGCCGTCGAATGCAGCAGAGTCCCCACCCGGATTCGTCACATAGTAACAGCCGTCAGCCAGCCGCATCGTGCCCTCCCCACGCTTTGGCAATACGCACCGCCGTGCGGTTCCGAACCCGCCCGACGCTGCCCGATTCAGTTGTCCTGCCCGCCGTGCGGCGGTCCTGCCGCGCTGCCCCGGTTCCCGGCCGGAGCCGCACGTCCTGCCATCTGCTGCCGCGTGCCGCGGCGTGCCGCCTTACCGCAGCTGCTGCAGCGCCTGATACGCCTCCAGCAGTTTGCCGCGGATGGCGAGCGTTAACTGCATGGCCGTCTTCGCCTTTTCCGCCGCGATCATCACGTCATGCACATTGGTGATCTGGCCCGTGGCCAGCTGCTGCGTCATTTCCTGGCTCTGCTTCTGCAGGGCGTCCGTGCTGCCCAGCAGCTCGCCCAGCATGTTCTTGAACGAGCCCACCATCTCGTTGCTGTTGGCCGTCACCGGCGCCGGCGCTGCTGACGAAGCTGTCGGCAGCGGCAGCTGCGTGCGCGGGGTCAGGTTGATCCGGTCAATGGCCATGGTTCATCACTTGCCGATCTGCAGCGCCTTGAGCATCATGTTCTTCGCCTCGCGCAGCACCGTCGCATTCGCCTCGTAGGCGCGCGACGCGGTGATCATATCCACCATTTCCGTCATCACATTGACGTTGGGCTTGGCCACATACCCCTCGGCATTGGCGTCGGGGTTGCCCGGATCGTATTCCAAACGGAAATCCGACCGGTCCTCGGTCACCCCGGTCACGCGCACGCCACGGGCGCGTTCCTCAATGGGCGCCTGGCGATCGAGCGGCAGAACAAACTGCACCCCGTCATTGGCGCGCGGGGCGAAATTGACCATTTTGCGCCGGTACGGGCCGACCTGGCCGTCCGTGCGGTGCGTGGTGTTGACGTTGGCGATATTGTTGGAAATGATGTCGAGCCGGAAGCGCTCCGCCGTCATCCCCGAACCGCAGATGTCGAAGGTGTTAAACAGGCTCATGGCTTACCTCTTCCCCGCGTCCGCGATCACGTCGTTGAGGTTTTTCAACATATCCCCGACGCGCGTGGTCAGGGCATTGTACAGGACCACATTCTTGGTGAAGCCCGCCATTTCCCGATCTACATCGACATTATTGCCGTCGGTGCG
>CAZFBR010000057.1:0-16208 GCA_964517215.1 uncultured bacterium | reverse complement strand
CTTGCGGTCCTCCTCGTAATCGGTGAAGTTCCCCTCGTGCCACACCCAGGTGCTGTCGCTTTCGCAGGCGAGGATGTGGGTGCAGACGCGGTCGAGGAACCAGCGGTCGTGCGAGACGATGACCGCGCAGCCGGCGAAGCTGGCGAGCGCGTCCTCGAGCGCGCGCACGGCGTTGACGTCGAAGTCGTTGGTCGGTTCGTCCATGAGCAGCAGGTTGCACTCGCTCTTGAGCAGCTTGGCGAGGTGGACGCGGTTGCGCTCACCGCCCGAAAGCGTGCCGACGAGCTTCTGCTGGTCCGACCCGGTGAAGTTGAAGCGGGCGACGTAGGTGCGCGAGTTCATGGTCAGCGGCCCGAGCTCGATCTCGTCCTTGCCCCCGGTGATCTCCTCCCAGACGTTCTTCGTGTTGTCGAGCTCGTGCCGCGCCTGGTCGACGTAGCCGATCTTCACCGTTTCGCCGATGGTGATCGTACCGGCGTCGGGCTGTTCCTGCCCGACGATCATCTTGAACATGGTCGTCTTGCCCGCGCCGTTCGGGCCGATCATGCCGACGATGCCGCCCGGCGGCAGCATGAACGACAGCCCGTCGTAGAGCAGCTTGTCGCCGTAGGCCTTGCCCACCTTGTCGAAATTGACCACGACATCGCCCAGCCGCGGGCCGGGCGGCAGGAAGAGCTCAAGCTCGCGCAGCTTGTCCTTGTCCTTCTGGTTGAGCAGGTCCTGGTAGGCGCTGATGCGCGCCTTCCCCTTGGCATGGCGCGCCTTGGGCGACATGCGGATCCATTCCAGTTCGCGCTCGAGCGTCTTCTGCCGCGACGCCTCCGCCTTCTTTTCCTGGCGCAGCCGCTCCTGCTTCTGTTCCAGCCACGAGGTGTAGTTGCCCTTGAAGGGGATCCCCTCGCCGCGATCGAGCTCGAGGATCCAGCCGGCGACATTGTCGAGGAAATAGCGGTCGTGGGTCACGGCAATGACCGTTCCTTGGTACTGGGCGAGATGCTGCTCCAGCCACGCCACCGATTCCGCGTCGAGGTGGTTGGTCGGCTCGTCGAGGAGGAGGATGTCCGGCTCCTGCAGCATGAGGCGGCAGAGCGCGACGCGGCGGCGCTCGCCGCCCGAGACCTGGGTGATCGGCATGTCGCCGTCGGGGCAGCGCAGCGCGTCCATCGCCTGGTCGAGCCGGCTGTCGAGGTTCCACGCGTCGGCGGCGTCGATCTTTTCCTGCAGCGCGCTCTGGCGGTTGACCGCCTTGTCCATCTCCTCGGGCGAGAGGTCCTCGCCCAGCTTTGCGCAGACCGCGTCGTATTCGTTGAGCAGGTCGACCAGCGGCTGCAGCCCCTCCTGCACGATTTCCTTGACAGTGCGCGTCTCGCTGATCAGCGGTTCCTGCTCGAGGTAGCCGACGCTGTACCCTTTCTGCATCGACAGGTCGCCCTCGAAGTTCTGGTCGAGCCCGGCGATGATCTTGAGCAGGGTGCTCTTGCCCGAGCCGTTATAGCCGAGCACGCCGATCTTGGCGCCGTAGAAGAAGGAGAGGGAGATGTTCTTGATGACCTCCTTGTTCGGCGGATAGACCTTGCACACGCGGTGCATGGAGAATATGACCTGATGATCGCTCATAATGCGGCTCCTTAGCGGGATAGTCGACGGAGAGGATACCACCCGCGCGCGCATTTAGCAAGCGCGCGGCGGGGGCAGCCGCCGGAGGCGGTGGCAGAACCACAGGCAGGTGAGGCAGAGCGCGCACCACAGGCACCACGGCAGCAGCAGGCCCGGCCAGCGGCGGCCAAGGCCGGCGGCGGGCTGGGCGAGGGGAAAACCGTCGGGGACCCAGAAGAGGTAGACCGGCCAGAGGTCGGGATACCCGAGCCAGAAATGGTACTCCAGCGGGGTGCTCACTGACGGCGCGGAAGTCATGGCGGGGCTTTCGGATAGCAGGCGCGGCACGGCGGTGAACAGCGCCTGATAGCCAAGCGCGAGCATTTCGCCCGCCTGCTGGAAAGCCGGCGGCGACAGCGGCGCCTGCCGCACGGCGAAGACCAGCGCCTGCTGCCGTTCGGGGAGCTGGTAATAGTTGACGAAATCCCAGGCGCTGCCGGGCAGGTTGATGAGGAACCCGGCCAGCAGCAGGAGGAGCAGCAGCGTCCGCGACGCGGTGCGCACGGCGGCCGGCAGGAAGACGATCCCGAGCATCACCGCGGGGAGCGCGAGGCGATTGGCGTAGCCGACCTCGCCTTCCCAGCCGGTCCATGCGGAAATCAGCAGCAGGTACGCCAGCGCGCCGATGGCGGCGCACCACTCCAGCCGCGTCGCGGCGCGGCGGCGGCAGCGGGCGATCGCGACGGGCAGGACGAGCAGCAGAAACGGATTATAGAGGAAAATGCTGCGCAGCGGCGAGAAGAGATGGCCGGCAAGACCCAGCCAGACCGGAAACGAGAAATTCTGCGGCTGGCCGGTGGGCAGCAACTGCTGATACCCGCCGGCCATGGCGCCGAAGCGGACGAGGTTGTGCGTGCCGATCGCGCCGGCCGCAGCGAGCACGGCGAAAAGGCAGAGCAGCGTCTGCCGGCGTTCGCGGGCGGCAAACGCCAGCGGCAGTGTGGCGACGATGAGCGCGGGCTTGGCGAAGAGTGCGAGCACGAGACAGAGGGCAGCGACATGCGGCCGGGCGGCGGCGAAGGCGGTCAGGGCGCCGGCCAGTGCGGCGACGCCGTAGATCTCGTCCTTGATGAATTCGCTCCAGACCAGCAGCGACGACGACGCGCAGGCGAGCAGCGCCGCCGCCAGTGCGCGGCGCGGCGTGCAGCCGGCGCGCAGCGCCAGCTGATGACAGCAGGCGGCGGTCACCCCGAAGAGGAGCAGGTGCAGCGGCATGAGATGAAACGAGGCAAAGAGCAGGGCCAGCGTCCAGGCGACCGCCAGGCTGGCAAGCAGCGCGGTGAGCTGCCGCGGCAGCCGCCGCGCAATGCGGGCCGCCGCCTCGGCGGAGAACCACCGCCGGTACAGCAGCAGGCCCAGCGGCAGGACGATCAGCAACCACGGCAGGACATAGACGGTGGCCATGACACCCAGCAGCGCCAGCATAGCCAACCAGGGTGACACAAACATCGTGACCGCCGTGCCCCACAGGGTGAGCAGGCCGTAATGGTAGCGGGCGGCAAGCGACGGGTTGGCGACCAGGCCGATGTCGTCGTCATAGTTGAGGGAGGACTGCGGCTGCAGGGCGCGCGCGGCGGCGAAGGTAATGTCTTCGTCGGTGAGATGCCGGTGCCCGGAATAAAAGAGCAGCGCGAGCAGGGAAAACCCGAGCCAGGCAAGCAGGAAGGGGCGGGTCATCGCGACCAGAGTGCCAGTGAATCACCCGACGTCGCGGGATGCGGCGCCGGGGTATCGGTGAGTGCCTGAAAGGCGGCGGGCGGCAATTCCTGCAAGGCGGCAACGTACCGGTAAATGCTGGTGGCACTGACGTCGGTACGCAGCAATTGCTGATAATAGCGCAGGGTAAAATCACGGCTGGCCAGCGCCATGGCACGCCAGTACGGGTGCGGCGCCAACTGCGCCAGATCGTAATACGCGTCGGCATACAGCGGTTCATCGGTTACCGCCTGCCGCAGTGCCGCCGCTGCGCCGGCGGTATCACCGCGCAGGGCGAGTACCGTCGTTAGTCGCCGGCGATGCAGCACATTGGTCGGTTCGACCGCCAGTGCGCGGCGCAGTGTTTCCTCCGCCGGCCATCCCTGGCCCGAGAGCAGTTGCAGGCGGGCCTGCTGCGCAATAAACTGCGGATTGCGCGGCTCGAGGATGACGGCATGGGCGATGGCATTCGCTGCGTCGGCCTGCACCTGCACAAATTGCTCGGGTGGCAGGGTGGCGGTTTTCAGGCGGCGCAGCAGGATGCCGCCCCGATGCATATGATACAACCCGGTCAGCGGCGACCAGGCAGCGGCGGTTGTATAATAGTCCAGCGCGGTCTCGTCATCCCGGCGCTGTTCGGCGGTATACCCGGCAAAGAAAAAAAAGCGGCCGATCAGCAGCGGCCCGATGCACACCAGCAGCATCAGCAGCGCCGACAAGGCCAGGGTCGTGGCGGATCGGGGGCGCACCGGCTGCACCAGCGGCGGCCAGGCGGCGGGGAGAATCAGTCCGAGCAGCAGGGCCGGCACGAGCAGGGTGGGGGTGAAATGGGCGAGATTATCGACGCCGGCATGCAGCAGCCAGGCCGCCAGCGCCCAGCGCAATCCCGCGGGCGCCGCAGTGGCGCGCGCCGCGATGCGCAGCAGCACCGCCAGCAGGTACAGCAGCAAACCCAGCGCCGGCAAACCGCATTCCGCGGCGGTGTTCAGATATTCATTGTGGGCCTGCTGTGCAAACTGGCCCCAGCGAAACGGATCACGCACCGAAGCAATCTTGTGGGCCTGCATCACCTCACCCAGCGCATCCCAGCCGACGCCGCGCAAGGGATGCTGCACAATGATTTCGCCGGTCGCCCGCCAGATATCCAGACGCCCGAACGACTGCGGATCATTGCCGGTGCGCCAGCGGTCCATGCCAAGCACGGCATGCGCAGCCAGCAGCAGCAGCAATCCGCCGGTAATCAACCGCCGCCGGTTGTCCGCCGGCCGTTCCCACCACCATAATGCGGGCAGAGCCAGAATGAGGGCGGCAATCACTCCGCGTGACAGTGTCAGCAGCAGGGCAGCCGCCAGCACCAGCACCAGCAGCCAACGTCGCCAGGACCATCCGCCGGGACGGCACACCAGATGCGCGAACGCCGGGGTAAGTATGGCGCCGATGAGTGCCGGATTGGCCCAGTTGACCGTGAGGCGCGGCTCACCGGTGAGTGCCTGCGTAAGGATACCCGCAATCGCCAGCAGCGCAGCGGCAGCCACGCCACCGCGCACCAGCCATTCGCCGACGGAGGGTTGCAGGCGCACCAGCAGCAGCACCGCCAGCAGGAAAAAGAACGCCAGCAGCAGGCGCAAGCCGGCGGCGATGAATGACCATTGGCTGGTGTGGGGAACTGCCACGAACAGTGCCAACAACAGCAGGATTGCGCCAAAGATGAATCGGCGGAAAGGGAGGTCATCTTCAAGACATCCCAGCAGTATCCGGGCGTGAAGCGTCAGAAAGATGGCGAGCACCAGCACCGCGCAGCCATGGATGATGATTTCATCAACCGGCCCGGTGGCGGCGGCAACCGCCAGCATAATAACAAGGAGAAAGCCCGCACGGTATTTCGGCATAACGGTCATACTTCCGCCAGCGAAGCGTACAATAAGTGACAGCAGAAGATCAAACGGTTACCGGATCGCACCGGATCAGAGCGGATACGACTCCATATTGCCAACGTTCATGATATAGCGGATGGTTTCCGCCTTGTGGATGCTGGCCACGTGCACCGAAACAATGGTGTAGTCACCGCCGTTGGAGGTGTAGGTGTATTTGTTATCCCACGGATCGTTCATGATGGTGGCGATATACGGACCGGCCCAACCGGTGGCGGCATCGCTATACAGTTGCATCAGACTGCTGGTGGGATATTTCTTTCCGCTTAGATCCACCTGATACAACGCCAAGGCGGAGTTGAATGCCCCGATATCGCCTTCGGTTGCTCCGACTTTTGACTTTTCTATTGCAGAAAGCAGCTTCGGGATTGCCACTGCCGCCAAAATGCCAATGATCGCCACGACCACCAGCAGTTCGATAAGAGTAAACCCAGCTGTTTTCCGCATGACGTGTTCCTCGTCTTTCCCCTAACGGAAAATAAAAACGGCAGGCACGGAGTGCCTGCCGTTTGGAAATTGCCTCTTACAGCGGATAGGATTCCATCACACCCGCATTGAAGACGTAGCGGATCGTTTCCGACTTAGCAACACCGGACGATTTATGGATTGACTGAATCGTGTAATCAGAACCACTTGAAGTATACGAATATTTGTTATCCCACGGGTCATTCGAAATCGTTGCCATATACGGACCAGCCCAACCGGAGGCCCCATCGCTGTACAGCTGCATCAACGTCGACGTCGGGAACTTCTGGGTTGACAGGTCAACCTGATACAGCGCCAGCGCGGAATTGAACGCGCCGATGTCACCCGCTGATGCGCCAACCTTCGACTTTTCGATGGCCGACAGCAACTTCGGGATTGCGACCGCGGCGAGAATGCCGATGATCGCGACTACAACCAGCAACTCGATGAGGGTGAAACCTGACTGCTTCTTCATGGTACATCTCCTTTCAAGAAGTTTTTTCCAGTATATCACAGCAACGGCTATTTGTAAAGCAAATTGGCTGCCAAAAAAAAATGTATATCGTTTTTATAACCATATGATATAAAAGGGTGAAATAATCCTAACAAATAAACCGTCATTATTTTGACACATTTTTTTAGCTACTGGCAATTTATCGACTTGGTAATTATAGTGATTTTTTGATCGTTTTGATAAGAAAAAATCAGCGCCGGCGCGGGAAGACGATGCTGTTCATGCGGGCAGTAACAAAACCAACCCGGCTGCGCGCATAGCTATGATGAGGATTGATGCGGTTGGGATTGGGCAGAATGGCCGCCAGCCGCGCTGCTTCCGCTGCGGTTAGTTTTGCCGCCGGTTTCTTGAACCAGTATTGCGCACCCGCCTCCGCCCCGAAAATGCCCGGACCCCATTCGGCAATATTCAAATACAGTTCCAGGATGCGGTCTTTCGGCAGGAGCAATTCAAGATAGACGGTCAGATAGGCCTCGATCCCCTTGCGAACAAAACCCCCACCTTCACACAGAAAAAGATTCTTTACGGTTTGCTGGGAAATGGTTGATGCCCCCCGCAACCTGCCGCCGCGTTCATAGACCCGCCACGCATTTTCAATCTGCTTGAGGTCAAAACCATGATGGACATAGAACTGGCCGTCTTCACTGGCGATGGCCGCCCGCTGCAGATTGGTGGAAATTGCCGCCAGCCGGAGCAGATCGCGATGCGGGTAGGGCGGCCAGGTGCGCGCCCAGGCCCGCTCGCCGGCACGGATGAGCATGAACGCGGTCGTGGGCGGATCGATGAAGCGCAGCGGCAGGATCAGCACCACCGGCCCGAACAGCGCCAGCAGAAAACCCTTGAGCATCCAGCCCGCCAGTCGCTTGACCATGGCTTTCACGCAAAACAGTTTCCTGCCCATGTCCCGGTTCCTTTCGCAATCGCGCCGGTATAATTCATTCGCGCATAAAAGTCAAAACCGCCGGCAGGGAAAACCGCAGTAGTCAGTCCGGCACCGGCTATGGTACTATGGAGTCAGGAGAATACCATGACGACCAAATCATCTTCCCGTCTGCCGGAACTGCTGGCGCCGGGCGGCGGCCTTGCAGCCATCGCCGCCGCCGTCAAGCAGGGCGCTGACGCCATCTACACCGGCGTCGGCAAACTCAATGCCCGGGCCGGAGCGCAGAACCTCACCCCGGAGCAGCTGCCCGGTCTCACCCGGTGGCTGCATGAGCGCAAGGTCCGCCTCTACATCACCCTCAACCTGCCGGTGCAGGCAGAAACCATGCCGGAATCGCTCGCGATCCTCGCCGCCTGTCACTTGGCCGGGGTCGATGCGGTCATTCTCCGCGACCCGCTGCTGATGCGCGCGGCCCGCGAGTTCTGTCCCGGGCTGGCGGTGCATGCCAGCACCCAGGCGGGCGCCCTGACTCCCGCCATCGTCCGGCGGCTGGTCAAGCTTGGGGTTACCCGCATCATCCTGCCGCGCGAACTGTCGCGTTCGGCCATCGCGGCGCTGCACAAGGCCTGCCCGGAGGTCAAGCTGGAGCTGTTTGTTTTCGGCGCCATGTGCTTTGCCGTCTCGGGACATTGCCTGCTGGGCGAGGCAGTGGCGGGCCGGTCGGGCAATTACGGCAATTGCGCCCAGCCCTGCCGCCTGCCCTACGTCAGTCCCGACGGAACGTCATACGGCCATCTGCTGAACATGAAAGATCTTGATCTGTCGCGGCAGATGAAGGAGGTGCTGGCGCTCGGCGTGGCGGGGTTGAAGATCGAAGGCCGCCTCAAGCCGCCCGCCTACGTCGGCTGCGTCACCCACTGGCTGCGCCGGGCGCTCGACCGCGGCGGCAACCTGCCGGCGCATGAATGGGAACGGTTCCAGGGTGAGGTCTCGACCATCTGGTCGCGCGAGCGCGGCCCCGGTTTCTTTACCGGCCGCACCGCCGCCGGCGAGCTCACCCAGCCGGTCGCGTCGGGCCATCGCGGCCTGCCCGTGGCCGGTTTTACCACGGCGCCCAAGGGGCGCGAGCAGCTGCTGGTCTTCACCGCACCCGTGCCGCTGGAAGTCCACGACGGGCTCATGCTCACGGTGCGCGAAAGCGGCGGCCGCATCAGCGAGCGGCCGTTCGTGCTCAAGAACATGACCAACAGCCACGGCAAGCATGTCCTGCAGATCCGTGCCGGCCAGGTGCTGCAGACCCTGGTGCCGCGCGACTGGCGCATCGATGCGCTCGCCATCCATTCCGCGCATGCGGTGGCGCGGGAGTATGAACATGCTGAGCAGCAGCCCGATCCCGCCCGCCTGGCGGAATTGCCGCTCGCGTATGATGAGCTCGCTATCGACTTCACCACACTAACCCTCGCTGCCCGGGCCGGCCGCTTTGCTTTCCGCGCCGCGCTCCCCTTTCCCGGCACCGCGGCGCGCGGCGAAGGGATGACCGCGGAAATGGCGCACAAGTATTTTCCCGATGCGGCCTGTGATTTGGCGCCCGGGCTTTACGCCAATCCTAAATACCTGCGCGACGCGCGGCGCGATTTTGTGGCGCAGTTTGCTGCCGCCTACGACAAAGCCCGCACCGAACTGACTGCCCGCATGCAGGCCTGGGCCGGAGAGCAGGAGGAGCCGCTTCTGCCGCCCGATGCCGTGCTGGTCAAACAGCAGGCGGCGGTCTCCTTTGTCACCGGGCTGCCCCAAGGCGAGATCCGCACCGCCGGCGGCGACCGCTTCCTGCTCGAAGAGCGCGGCGGCAGAACCCATGTGCAGTGGCTGGGCAAGGGCGGCCGGCGCGCTGCCACCGAACATGACGACGACTGAAGTGCCGCTGATCATCGACTGCCACGCGCACGGGTTTCCCGACAAGATCGCGGAAAAGGCCGTGGTCCAGCTCGAAGATCATTACGGCATGAAATTCCGGAACCCCGGGACTCTCGCCGGCCTGCTGGCCAGCGCCGACGCCGCCGGGGTCTCCCGGCTCCTGGTCCATACGGCGGTGACCAAACCGTCGCAGACGATCGTCAACAACGACTGGGCGGCGAGCATTCAGAGCGACCGGGTGCTGCCGTTCGGCAGCATGCATCCCGGTTTTGCCGATATCCGCGGCGAATTCAGGCGCATCCGGCGGTTCGGGCTGCGCGGGATCAAGCTGCACCCTGATTTTCAACAGTTCAATCTTGATGATCCCGCCGCCTTTCCCATCTACGATGCCTGCGGCGACGATCTCCTGCTGATGATCCACGTCGGCGATGCGAAGTTCGAGTACAGTTCGCCCACCCGCATGGCGCGCGTGCTCGACCGCTTTCCCCGCCTGAAGGTCATCCTCGCCCATCTCGGCGGCTGGCAGCGCTGGGACGAGGCGCGCACCACGCTGTACGGGCGGCCGGTCTATATCGACACCTCCGTGGCGCTGGCGTATATGCCGCCGGAACGCGCGGTCGAGCTGATCCGCGCGCATGGCGCCGACCATGTGCTGTTTGGCTCCGACTATCCCTACACCACGCACCGCGAGGAGCTGGCGCGGGTGGCGGCCCTCGGGTTGACCGACGCGGAACAGCGCATGATCCTTGGCGGGAATGCCGCGCGCATGCTCGGAGGCAACTACTGATGCAGGTCCTCTCCCCGCACCATCGTCGCGGGCGCCGGTTCCGCCTGCGCTGGGTGCTGCTGGCGGTGCTGCTGCTCGGCGGCGGCGTGGCCTTCGCCGCCTGGCAGGAGGGCGAGGGGCCCGTGCCGCTGTCCAATACTGCGTCCGGCGTGCCGCTGGCGCCGGTGCCGACGGTCGATCAGCTCACCGCCACGCCGCCGGCAATTGGCGATGCCGCTGCGGCTGAACCGGATGCGGCGAACGCACCGGCTGCCGCCGGCGGCGGCGACCTGACCATCAATTTCGTCGGCGATATCCAGCTGGCGGAGGTGCCTGCGGCCTTGCTGGATGACAATGCACCGTTCGGGTTCGACCGCGTGGCCGCACTGGTCCGTGACGCCGACCTGACCTTTGCCAATCTCGAATGCCCGGTTTCCAATCGCGGCGCCCAGGCGGCCAAAACCTTCACCTTCCGTGCCGCACCCGCCAGTTTGCGCGCACTCAATATGCTCGGCATCGACGCTGTCGGGCTGGCCAACAATCATGTCCTCGACTTCGGCACGGCGAGCTTCCTCGACACCATCCGCAACCTCGACGCCATTGGCATGCCGCACGCCGGCGCCGGGGCCACTGCCGCCGCCGCGCATGCGCCGGTCATCCTCGAACGCAACGGCGTCCGCGTCGCCTATCTTGCGCTGTCGTCCATCATGCCGCAGGGCGGACCGGGCGGCATGGTCGCCTCGCTGAGTGAAGCGAGCGTGCGCGCCGATATTGCCGCCGCCCGGCAGCAGGCGGATATTGTCATTGTCGCCATGCACATGGGTGTCGAACAGCCGCAGCTCACCGACCTGCAGTTGCGCTTTGCCCGCGCCGCCATTGCCGCCGGTGCGGACATCGTGCACGGCCACCATCCCCACTGCCTGCTCGGGTTCGAGCGCAGCGGTCGCGGCCTCATCGCCTACAGCATGGGCAATTTCCTCTTCGGCCATTCCGGGCGCAGCTTCCGCGACACCGGCCTGCTGCGGGTCACCATCCGCGACCGGCGGGTGGCGACGGCGCAGGTTGTGCCGCTGCGCGACAAGGACGGCCCGGGCAGCTGCTATATCCCGCTGCTGCCCGACGCTGAGAACCGCGCGCGCATCCTGACCGTGCTCGATGGCCATTCGCGCCGGACCGGCACGCGCGTTGACCGCGACGGCTTCATCACCGCTGCTGAATAGCCATGGCCGGTGAACCCGCCGCTGCCTGTCCGCTTTGCGGACAGCTGCGCGATGAGGAATGCGGTTCCCAGAAATTCGGCAGTGCGGACAATGATGTCATGCTGCCGGCGGCTGTGTCCGCGCTGCTGGTGGTGCGCGACCTCCGGCCCAACGCCACCCGCCAGCAGCAGATCCGTCGCTGCCCGGAGTGTGGCACCTACTACCTGTATGAAACCGATTATGAGTATCTGGTTAACGGCAGCGAAGACGAGCAGCGGCTGCGGCGCCTGACCATGGCCCAGGCTGCCACCCTGCTGGCGCGGCCGTGACCGCCGCCGGCTGAACGGTGTTCTTGTGCCGCTGATGCTGCTGACCGGCATGCGCGACCCGGCCGGCAAGCTGTTATGGAGGAGAGCATGACCTCCCTTGCGGCGTTGTATCAGCGCATTCCCCTGTGGGCAGTTTTCCTGATACTGGTGCTCGGTTCCGGAGTGTACCAGTACTACGCTGTCCGCCGCCGCCGGCGTGAACTGGCGGCCTGGGCAATGCAATCGGGGTGGTCGTTCGCAACGGACGAGGCGGAGCCGGACCCCGACAGCTACGGTCAACTGGACTATTTCCGGCAAGGGCGCTCGCAGGGACTGGCTAACCGCATGCAGCCGCCCGGCGGCGAATCGTCGGAACTGCTGGCGGATCATTCGTTCGTAACCGGCAGCGGCAAGAATTCGCATACGCATGCGCAGACGATCTTTCTTTGCCGGCTGCCTTTCGCCGCCCTGCCGCAGTTTTCCCTGCATCCGGAGAACCTCGGCCACAAACTCCTGGCCATGTTCGGTATGCAGGATGTTGATTTTGCCGACGACCCGGAATTTTCCCGGCGGTTCCTCCTGCGCGGCGCCGATGAGGACGCGGTGCGCGCCCGGTTCTCCCCGCTCTGCCGCGCCGCCCTCGCGCCGCATGCCGGCTGGTCGCTGGAGGGCGATGGGGAATGGCTGGTCCTCTACCGGAACGAGACGCTCTGTCCGCCGGCCGGGCTGCAGAAATTCATCGCCGACGCCAGGATCATCAGCGGGCTGTTCAGCGCCCGCTAAGCCCGGTTACCGGGCAGCAGTCAGGACCCGCGCGGCGCGCGGCGGGATGGCGATTTTGAGCTTGCCCGCGTCTGCCGCCAGCGATTCCCCGCCCAGCATATCGCGCCATTCTCCCTGCCAGCCCGGGCCGGCGGGGAGGGTCAACGTGCGCGTCTGCGCCCGCCGCGAGTTGTTGAGCGCGACCAGCACGCGCGTGCCGTCGAGCTCGCGCCGGTAGGCGTAGACCGCGCGGTCGGCATGCACTTCCGCCTGCACCCCGCGCGTCAGCGCCGGGGTGGTGCGGCGCAGCTTCACCAGGCGGGCAAGGTCCGCCGTGAGCCCGGGGTCCGCGCCGAAGCGCATCATGGCGCGGTTGCTCTCGTCGCTGGTCTTCCCCGCCATGCCGATCTCGGTGCCGTAGGTGATGACCGGGATCCCGCGCCAGGTGAGGAGCAGGGTGAGCGCCAGCCGCAGCCGTTCCGCCGGCTTGTCCGTCTCGGCGGCGAAGCGCGACAGGTCGTGGTTGTCGATGATCGTCGCCAGCCGGTGCGGGTCGAGGTAGGCGCCGTCGCTCTGCGCGAGCTCCGCGAACCAGCGCATGTCCGACGCCTTGCGCGCAGTTAGCTTGCGCACAATTTCATTAAATAGCATGGTGCGGTAGTTCTGCTTCAGGTCGCGGAGCCGCGCCCACAGCGACGGGGCGGGCGCCTCGCAGCTGCGGGTGAAGGCGCTGCGCACGGTGTCGGCGAAGGGGACGTCGAAGACGCTGTCGATGCCGTCCTCGCGCTGGTAGCGGGCGATATAGCCCGGCACGCCGCGGTAGACCTCGCCGAGCAGCAGGAAATCGTGCCCGGCCAGCGTGTGCAGTTCGCTGCTGAACTGCCGCCAGAACGACGACGGGATATGCTTCACCGCGTCGAGCCGGAACCCGTCGCAGTTCGTCTGCTCGTACCACCAGCGGCAGTTGTCGATCAGCCAGCGCGCCACCTGCGGCTTTTCCTGCGCGAAGTCGGGGAGGCCGTGCAGCGACTTGCGCTCGATGCTCTTCTGGTCGTACCACAGCATGTCGCCGCTGGGATGGAACCACCCGCGATACTGCGGGTCGCGCGCCATCGGGCAGTCGTACCCCGTGTGGTTGAGCACCATGTCGAGCAGCACCCGCATGCCGCGCGCATGGCAGTCGTCGATCAGGCCGCGCAGGTCGGCCATCGTCCCGAAGCGCTCGTCGACCGCGAAAAAATCGACGGGCCAGTAGCCGTGGTAGCCGTCGCGCTGGTTTTTGTACACCGGTGAGAGCCAGAGCGCATTGATCCCGAGCTCCTGCAGATAGTCGAGCTTGGCGCGCACGCCGGCGAGGTTGCCGCCGAGGAACGGCGCGGCGGGTGGCGGGGCGTCCCCGGCGCGGTGGAAACGGTCGATGAGCACCATATAGACGACCGCGTCGTCCCAGCGGCGGCGGGCGGGGGCGGTCATGGCCGGTTCAGGGCCGGCGCCGCCGGGAGCGCGAATTTCCCGCGCCGCGGTTCGCCGGGACGAAGGACGGGGACCCGCGCGCGGCACATCATGCGGGCAGCATCCAGGCGCGACCGTGCCGGCGCAGCAGGCGCACTGGCAGGCCGTAGAGCCGCCGCAGGTTGGCGGCGGTCAGCAGCCGGCGCGCCGAACCCGCCGCGACCGCCGTGCCGCGGCCGAGGAGCAGTACTCGGTCGAACGACGGCATGATCTCTTCGAGATGATGGGTCACATAGACCAGCGCCGGGCTGGCGTGCCGGGCGAAGCGGTCGAGTCCGGCAAGAAACTGCTCGCGTGCGGCGGGATCGAGGCCGGCACACGGCTCGTCGAGAATGATCAGCAGCGGATCCGCCATGAGCGCGCGGGCAATCAGCACTTTCTGCTGCTCGCCTTGCGACAGTTCACCGAATGTGCGGTGGGCGAACCGCCCGCAGTCGAACATCGCCAGGTAGCGGCGGGCGCGGGCGTAGTCCGCGCGGGTGGGCGGATCCCAGAACATCTCCCACAGGCCGGTCTGGGCGAATTTTCCCGAGACCACCGTGCGCAGCACCGGCTCGTCGGCTGGGATCTGGCGGGTCAGCGCGGCGGTAACCCAGCCCACCCGGCAATGGAATTCCCGCAGGTCAACCGCATCGCTTCCCATGCGTCGGATGCTCCCACCGCGGTTCGGCCATAATTCGCCGAAGGCCAGGCGCAGCAGGGTGGTCTTGCCGGCGCCGTTGGGGCCGAGGACTGCCCAGCGCTCGCCGGCGCACACCTGCCAGCTCAGCCGCCGGATGATGGCGGTCCGGGCATGCGCGTAGGAGACCCGATGCAGTTCGACCAGCGGCGGATTTTCCATGCGGCAAGCATACTCCCTCGCGCGTTTTCTGGCAAGCGCGCCGGATGCCGAAGGGTGTTCGTCATATAAAATTTGCGCGCATTGCATCTACTGGCGTTGTGTTTCTCGTTGCCAATGATTAGCGCTCTGCGTTGAGCCGCGCCAGCGGCGAAGCGCAGGAGCGCGAAATTCGCTCAAAGTTTCTTTTGGATATCGCTTTTAAAAATGTCACAATCGCGGAGGATTTTAGCCAACAAGCCGCGGCCGATAATCTCGCCGCGATGGACAGGAACAACCGTACAACGCCCGTCGGCATGACGGAGAAAATGATGGCTCCCGCGCTGACGCACAACAATAAAACCGAACTGAGCGAGCGTTTTGATCAGGCGCTGTCCAGTCGGAGCTGGGAAAGATGTCACGATTACACCGCGATGCGCTGCACACCGACAAATTCATTGTGTACCGTTTCACCAGCTTCCAGACATACCTCAATGGCTTCGGTAATGCGTTTCATGAGCACGTCAAGCGATTTCGCCTGCGTGTGGCAACCACGTAGTTCCGGGACCGACGCAATCAAGTAACCGTCTTCATCCCGTTCAATTACCACGCTAAACTGTCGTGCCATCGTCCACCTCCGCCACCGGTATGATACCACAACACACTATCGCAGGCAATCGGGCATATATGGCTCATATGGCATCTCTTGCCGGTACCAGCGAAACGCGTGTCGATACCGCATGTGCTATTGTGTTTTGTCCATTTTCCTCTCCCTTAACCCAAACGATGGCGATTATTTCAGAATTTCATTTTTGTAATTCGATGCATCGCCGTCTGGTGCACCATTGTTGATATTCGGCAGCCGATAAGTGCCTTTTCTAAGTTGGCCGGCAAGTATCGTTGCGTGAATGCTCTGAATCATCGAAAGCAATGTAAGTAGTCCCGGTATGATCGCCCACCATCCGAGAAAATATCCGCAAATGCCGGTGATGATTGCATTGACCAAAAGTGGCTTGCTTTGCGTTGTGCGGCTTTATCAAAATCATTTGCCGTGGCGGTATAAGCATACATTATGTGTTTTCCTTTGCCGAACGAGTAGCGCTCTGCGTTGAGCCGCGCAAGCGGCGAAGCGCAGAAGCACGAAGTTCTGCTATGAATTTCAATATACTTCGTCGTGGCTGCCGATGTTGTGCAGGGTGATCGCATTTCCTTTGATGCTCATAATTAGACGGTGCTCATAGGTAACAGAAGCCGCAAAAAAGCGTTTCATTTTTCCCGTGAGCCGATGCAACTTCAATGGGGGGGCGAATGGGTTGCGAGCGAGCGTGTCAAGCTGTTGCTGAACGAGTTGACGTAATTGGGGATGTTTTCGCAAAAATATGCGCAAGCGGCGACTAAAACAAGGCGTGACAAAAAGCTGGTACAATCAACTCGCCTTGCGCGGAGCGATTTGCCGCAAAAGTGCCTTCCCTGATTTGAACGGTCCGACGACCTTGCCCGCCTGGGCGTCTTTCTCTGACAGGATCGTCTCCATCTGGAAAATGCGCTTGCGTAAACTAGTTGCTTCCCGGTCCAATTGGGTGAGACTCAATTTTTTCATGGCCAACCTCCGCCCAAATTATACCACAATGGTCAAGCCATTTCCACTATGCCAGTCATTATATCAGGTTCTGGCATTATCGGGTTCCGGCTTATCGGGTTTATCTGTATCAATCATCATTTTATCAGCAGAACGAACCGGCTCCGCGACGGAGCGAAGCGAAGTCGTGGCAGCCGGGTAGTTATG
>CAZFBR010000056.1:0-16423 GCA_964517215.1 uncultured bacterium | reverse complement strand
TGCGAGTAGTACAATGAGCCGTCACGTGCGACTTCCAGCGACTTGCTGTATACTGCCCTCGATGCCTCCTGCGGGAAAGAACTGACACCGATCAGCACGGTCTGCATAAGAATCACGAAGACCGTCACCAGCAGCAGTATCGGCAGCGTTGTCCGGCAGAACCAACTCCGCAATCGTTGCATCGCTATATCTCCCGCCGGTATATCGCCACGATCGCCGCCCAGATCAGCAGCAGCGCACCCATCATCAGGAGGATGCACGCTGCCAGCAGTGTGTCTTGAATCCATGCCAGCATGGCCAATAAAACGGCAGCAGGTAGGGCGGCAAAACGCGTGCCGTACCAACGCGCACGCCGCAGCGCCATCTGCACACCGGAGAGATATCCCAACCAGCCGGCCATCGCCATCACCGCGAACGGATAGAGCATGCTGAACCGCCATGGCGCCGCGTAATGCCCCGGCACAATGGCGTACCCGGACAGCAACGCCAGTGGTACACCGACCGCCACCGCGTACCACAGTGTCCCTGCCAGCAATTTTGCCGTGAGGATTAAACCGCGTGACACCGGACGATGCAGCAGGAACTGCCAGGTCTTGCGCATCTGCTCACCGGCGATCTGCGCGAATCCAAGCATGATGCCGCACAGCATCATCAGCACACTATACGCCTCGCCAAAACCGTCATTTTGCAGAAACGGCGATTGTGCCGAGTACAATGGATTATAATTCACCATTCCACTGCCTTGCAGCAGGCGCTGCATGGCGTCGGTCTGGCCCAGCGCGTACAGCAGCAGCACCGCGCCAGCCGCCAGCCCCCAGAGGCGCAGCTGGCGCAGTTCCTTGCGCAGCAGGGCTACAAACATGCGGCACTCCGCTGCTGCGCCAGCCGGCGATAGTCGCTGGTGTAGGCGAGGAATATTTCTTCGAGATTCATTTGCTGTACCTCCAGCGTTGCCGGCTGCAGCATCGCCAGCCGCGCATGAAGGTCCGCGTCGTAGCGGGTGACGGTCAGGTGCAGCGTTCGCTCGACCCGCCGCACCGCCAGCAGTTCCGGCACATCCATACCCGCCGGCGGTTCGCCGGCAAAGGTCATGGTCACGCACCGCACCCGCTCCTGCAGCGTCGCCAGCGGGCAGTCGACCAGCAGCTCGCCCTGCTCGATGATGCCGATATGGTCTGCAATCCGCTCGACATCCCCGAGAATGTGCGACGAAAACAGGATGGTGCGACCCTCCTGCTGGATCAGCGTGATCATCGAGTCGAGGAACTCGCGGCGCACCGCGGGATCGAGCCCCAGTGTCGGATCGTCCATAATCAGCAGTTCCGGCTGCGTCGCGAGGCAGAGCACCAGTGACACCTGCGCCTGCTGCCCGCGCGACAGCGTTCCCACTCTGCGCTTCGGTTGCAGCTCGTAATACGCCAGCAGGCGGCGGTATGCATCGTCTGACCAGCGCGGATAGAACGGTTTGGTGAAACGGTAATGTTCGTCGATGGTCATGCTGCCGTACAGATGATGTCCTTCGGCCAGATACCCGACCCGCGCGCGAACAGCGAGCGGCAGCCGGTCCGCCGGGCTGCCCAGCAGCGACGCCGTACCGCGCGTCGGGCGCAGGAACCCGAGCAGGATCTTGATCAGCGTCGTTTTGCCCGCACCATTCCGCCCGAGCAGGCCGTAAATGCTCCCCACCGGCAGGCGCAGGTCCACGCCGTTGAGCACGCAGTGATCGCCGAAATAGCGCGTCAGGCCGCGCACCGCCGCAGCGTCAGCCAACGTTCTTCTCCCGCTCACAATCGAAACGAGCACAGCGCGCCGCCAGCAGACGATGCAGATCAGCCGCGGTCAGGCCGAGATTGACCGCTTCGACGATCGCCCCGTCAAGCCGTTGGCTCACCAGCCGTTCCCGCTCCGCCCGGCTCAACCGGGTACTGGCGCCGGCAACGAAGGTGCCCAGCCCGCGCCGTGTCAGCAGCAGTCCTTCGCGTTCCAGTTCGGTATAGATTTTGACAATGGTGTTCGGATTGATAACCAGCAATTTGGCCAGATCGCGCACCGACGGCAGTTTCGCCCCGGCCGCCAGCGCCCCCGTGGCAATGCCGCGCTTAATCTGCCCCATCAGCTGACGGTAGATTGGTTCCCCCGCCTGCGGGTCAACCGCCCAGTGCATTCACGCCCCCGTGTACTACTTGTTATAGCACACTATACCACAGGAAGCGGGGAACGTCAAGGGGGGGCGTCATACGCCCGGCATCCTGGCACGCGGACAGCGCCCGGGCAACCGCGATCAGCTACGGATTGAGCTGCCGGCGGAGCGGCGCGTACTGCGCGGGGAGCGCCAGCCCGCATGCCTGCGCCCTGGCGTCGTCCTGATAGTACAGCAGCGTGCCCATTTCGTGGAACGGGATATCCTGCGGGTTCTCGCCGCGCAGGATGCGCGCGATCATCTTCCCCGCCAGCACCCCGCCCTCGTGGCAGTCAACCCCGATGGTCAGCGGGGCGCCGCAGCGGGCATGATATTCAATGGTGCCGATGCAGGGGATTCCCTGCTCCGCGGCCCGCTTGATCAGCAGTTCGGGATTGTCGTCCAGCGCGGTAAACGGCACCAAAACAATCGCCTCCGGCTTCCGGTCGAGCAGCGCAGCCACCGCCGGCAGCAGCGCAATGGGTTCGGTCACTGGAACCGAAGCAACGGTAAAGCCACGCCTGGCGGCGGCGGCGGTCAAACTCTCCACGTAACTGCTCGACGGGATCGACCCGGGATCGCACAGGGTGGCCAGGCGCGTCAGCTGCGGATTCGCGGCGCGCAGCATGGCGCAAAAGGTATCGAACGCCACCAGCGGATCGAGCATGTAGGATCCGGTCAGGTTCGCCGCGTGGTCGGTATCGGTGGTCCCGGCCCCCAGCCGGAACGGCGCGGCGGCCAGATGGAACACCGTCGGCAGGGTGACCTTGCGGGTCAGGCAGGCCTGCAGCGTCTGCGGCTGCAGCGGGATGATCAGGTCGGCCCCCTGCATGACGGCGTTATCCACCAGGCTCATCAGGGTCGGCAGGTCGCTCTGCGCCGACATGCGCATGATGGTGAAATCCGTTCCTTCCGTCATGCCGCTTTCCGCCAGCCCCTGCAGGATATCCTTGTCCGCGCCCTCGGTGATCCCGACGTCGGACAGCTGGACCAGCGCCAGCCGTTTGGCGTTCGGATTCACCGCCACGTTTGCCGGCGGTGCGGACGCGGACTGCTCCCCGCAGCCGGCCAGCATCATCGTCACCATCCCGGTAATCAGCCATTGCGGCAGTTTCATCTTGACCACCTTCCGTGCCGGTCGGTCAGACCACATGCGGCGCATTGCGCTTTGCCGCGATCAGTTCGTAGATCTTGACCTTCTTTTCCTTCCCCTTCACCGCCACTTCATCAAGATACCGTGTCTCAAACCGGTCCTTGACTTCGGCATAGGTGAACTCGCTGATGATAATGTGCGTGCCGTAGTTCTTGTTGATCCCCTCGAGGCGCGCGCCCAGATTGACATTGTCGCCGATCACCGTGTAATCGAACAGCTGCTGCGAGCCCATATTGCCGACGAACATCATCCCGGTATTGACTCCGATGCCGATATCAAAGACCACCTTCCCCGCTGCCCGCCACTGTTCCTGCAGTTCGCGCAGCTTGGCCATCATCTCCAGCGCCACCACGCAGGCGCAGGCGGCATGGTCGTGCTGCCCGAGCGGCGCGCCGAACACCGCCATCACCGCATCACCCACGTACTTGTCGAGCATGCCGCGGTACTTGAGGACAATATCGGTCATGGCGGTCAGATACTCGTTCAGCCGCAGCACCACTTCCTCCGGCTGCATCGATTCGGACATGGTGGTGAACGAGCGGATGTCCGAGAAGAGCACCGTCAGCTCGCGCCGCTCGCCCCCCAGTTTCAGCGCCTGCCGGTTCTGCAGCACCGCATCAACCACGTCGCGCGACAGATAATGCTGGAAGGCGTTGCGCACAAACCGCTTCTCCTTTTCCTCGCTGAAGAAGCGATGCAGCAGCACCACCAGATAGGTCAGCACCGCCGTCAGCAGCGGCAGCGCGGTTGCGAGCCAGAAATGCTGGGCAAAGCAGGCGAACGACAGCGCGGTGTACGCCGCCAGCACCCCGAGCAGGGCCAGGGCCCCGGCCACCGGCTTGACCCGCCCCGCCGCCCAGCCGAGCACACCGTTCAGCACCAGCAGGATCAGCGCCAGCAGCCCCGTGCCATGGCGGGTCAGATAGCGGTTATGCAGCATCTGGTCCAGCAGATTGACATGCAGTTCAACCCCGGGATAGTCCGCCTCAAACGGATTTACCCGCAGATCCATCAATCCCGCCGCCGTGGCGCCGATAAAGACCGTTTTGCCCCGCCAGAACGCCGGGTTGATGGCCGCCGTCTCGCCGCGCAGTTCGGCCCGCATGGCGTCGATGACATCCGAATAGTTGACATACGGATAGGTGTATTTGCCGCCGGTATAGTCGATGATCATGCGGCCGTCGGCCGCCAGCGGGATCAGCCGGTCGTCAACCCGCACCTGCGCGCCGTCGAACGCCACCGCCGCCGGCCGGCCGGTGGCGCGCTCGTGCAGGGTGATGAAGGTGCTCAGGGAGAGCGCCGGCAGCAGGTAGTCGCGCCCGTTCTCGCGGCAGCGCATGAGCAGCTGCATGCCGCGCACCGGTCCGTCCTCGTCGGCCGTCATGCTGATATGCCCCAGGCGGCGGGCGGCGGCACGGATAACCGGCACCGGCAGCAGCGGGCCAAAGCCCTCGGCACAGTTGCCGGCCACCGCAGGGGTGGCAGCCACTGCCGCCGCTGCGAGGGCGGCGCTGTCCGTGACCGCGCCGGTCACCCCGGAAAAATGCAGGGCATGAATCGTGCATTCCGAACCGCGCGTGGCGTTTGCCAGTTGGCCGTCGTCGTCGCTGTAGAGGGAAAGGATGCGGTTTTTGAGCTGCAGGCGCGCCATGGCGTCGCCGGCCGGCAGCGCATCGACCTGCTGTGCCAGCGCCGCCACCTGGTCGGGCCGCACGGTTGAGAACGACTGCTCTGCGAAAATGACATCAAACGCAATGGCATTGACCCCGCAGCGGGTCAGGTACTCGACCATAAATCCGTGCAGCGCGCGCGGCCACGGCCAGCGCCCGAACCCGCTCTCCAGGCGCAGCAGGTCCTTCTCCGCCACTTCAATCACCACCAGCGAGGTGTCCGCCTGCGTGCCGTCGCGCAGCAGCCGGAAGCGGACATCCAGCGACCGGTTTTCCAGCATCTGCCCCGTCGGGGTCAGCGCGACCAGCAGGCCCAGCAGCGCGACCAGCAGGCCGGCCGCCAGCCCCGTCAGTTTGCGTTGCTGCAGCAGTTCAACCAGATGGCCCATGACATCCCCCGTCCGTGTTCGTCCCCGCGCATTCTATCAGCGGCATCCGTCAGCGTCAATGCGTCAGCGGATCACCGTATCGGCGCGGTCCGCCACTGCGGCCGGGATCGCAATCCCGCACGCCGCCGCCGCCCGCAGGTTGAGATTGAGGCGGGAGCGACTGCTGTACACCACCGGCAGCTCCCGCGGCGGGGTGCCGCGCAGAATCTGCGCCGCCAGCCCTGCCGCGTCGCGTCCCGCCGCCACACAATCGCGCGAGAACGTGAGCATCGCGCCGCTCGCCGCCTGGTCGGCGGCAAAACTGAACAGCGGCAGCTGCCGCGCACGCGCAGCGTCAACCAGCGCGGCAAACGCCGTGGCGCTCGCATTATCGGAAATCTGGCAGATGAGATCGAGCGGCTGGGCCGCCAGGGCGCGCGCCGCCTCGGGCACGTCCGTACTCGCCGCCGCCGGCCGGCTTACCACCGTCAGTCCCTGCGCCGCCGCCGCTTCGCTGAACAGGGTGAGGAACAGCACTGAATTGTCCTCGGCCGGGGAGAACACCGTGCCGACCCGCCGCGCCTGCGGCAGCACCTCCCGGATCAGCGCCACCATCCCCGCGAAATCGCCGATCAGCGCCGCGCCGGTCATGTTTACCGGCATGCCGCTGTCGCCGGCGATGCGCTGCGGGTCGGCATTGAGCGCAACCACGGGGATGGCGCTGATCTGGCGCATGGCTGCCTGCTGCACGGGGGTCGATGAGGTGACGATCAGATCGACCTGCCGGTCGCGCGCGTCAGCCAGCAAAGAATTGAGCGTGCCGATATCACCCTGCGCGCTTTTAATCGTCAGGACGTAATCAATCCCCTCGCGCAGGCCCGTCGCCGGCAGGCCGCTGACAAACCCCTCCCGGCACTGCTCCGCCACCGGCACATCGAAATACTGGATCCAGACGATCTGCTTCGCCCCGGGCGCACCTGACCCGCCGCCGCAGCCGGCCAGCACCCCCGCCAGCAGTAGCGCAGCCGGCCAGACCCGCAGTTTTTCCCGATGGTGGATCATCCGCATACTCCCGCCGCGGCGGTCGCCGCCGGACTGTGGCATCGTAGCACCCGCCGCCCGCCCGGTCAATGCGGAGCTATTTGCGTTGTTTCGGAATACGCGTACTTGCTCCCTCCCCCTCCGGGGGAGGGTTGGGGTGAGGGGCGTTCGTTGTTGCCCTCGCCTCGACGCTGTGCGTCGTCCTCTCCCGGTGGAAGAGGAAAAACAGATGAACCCCAGGGTTGAGGTGAAAATCGCATCTTGCGCATATTCATCCATTCCATTCTCTCGTGCATATGGGATTTCTTGCCAGCACATATGAACTATTTCCGGCGCTGTTTTTACAGCGCAAATGGCTTATGCGGCAGTGGCAGTTGCCCGCACGCTGTGCTACACTCTCTCCGGAGGATATGCCGCATGGCTGATGATATGCCGCTGGTTTCGATTGTCATTCCCGCGCGTAACGAGGAAAAGTACCTGCCGCTCGGGCTGGCGGCCATTGCCGCCGCCCGCGCCCGCGTCGATTTTCCGGTTGAAGTCATCGTCGCCGACAACGCCTCCACCGACGGCACCGCCGCCCTCGCCCGCGCCTGGGGCGCGCACGTAGTCGCTGAACCCGTGCGCTGCATCGCGCGCGTGCGCAACACCGGCGCCGCCGCCGCGCGCGGCGAATATCTCCTCACCGTCGATGCCGACAGTCGCATGCACCCCGACACCCTGCGCCGCGCCGTCGCCCTGATGCGGTCCGGCACGGTCGTCGGGCTCAGTCCCGATATTGTGCTGGACGAGCAGACCGTCATGACCCGGCTGGCCACCGTGCTGCTGCATGTCAGTGTGCATCATCTGCTGCGGCTGGGCGGCGGCATTTACTTCCTGCGCCGCGCCGATTTCACGGCACTCGGGGGTTTTAATGAAACGCTGTACGCCGGCGAAGATCTGGACTTCTGCCGGCGACTCAAGCGGCTGGGCCGCCAGCGCGGGGAACGCTACCTCCACTGCCTGCGTGATATCCCGCTCACCACGTCCGCGCGCAAGTTCAGCCGCATCCGCCCGGCCCGCTACCTGGCGCTGCTGCCGCAGCTGCTGCGCTCGCCGCGTCACGCCCTGCAGATCAAGCGCCACTGGGATTTCTATTTCTACGACGATCGCCTGCGCTGACCGGCAACTGCCGCCGGCGCAGCGCGGCAGAAGCCGCCGGCAGGTGCCGGCGGGGGCCGCAGTGACTCGCGCTCAGTTTTGCCCGAGGGCGGCTATTTGCCGCAGCACTGCTTGTGCTTGCGCCCGCTGCCGCACGGGCAGGGTTCATTGCGTCCCACCTTCGGCTGTTCGCGCACATAGGTGACCACCGGCGCAGCCGCGCTTTCACCGGTATCGTCCGGGTCATGCCCGTCGATGAAATACCAGCGGTTCGCCGCTTCGTCCTTGCGGAACGTCGCCAGTTCATGATGGTCCTGCGCCTGGTCTTTCATGCTGAACGAGGCGATGAATTCCACCGTCGCGGTGGCGCCGGTTTCCTGCGTCTTGATGATTCTCAGTCCGCGCCAGGTCGCTTCCATCGCCCAGCGCCGCGCCTGGTCCGCACTGAATTCCTTGCGCTTTTCGGGCGCAAGCGTTTCCTTGAGGTACGGAATCTTCGCCATGGTATACGCGGTGTAGCGCGAGCGCATCAGCGCCTCCGCCGTGGGCGCCGCCGCGGTCCCGTCGAGATAGGGCTGGCAGCAGTCCGCGTATTCCCTGCCGCTCCCGCATGCACACAATGCCATAGTGGTTGGCTCCCGTTCAGTTGCCCGCCAGCGCCTGCAGCGCCGGCGGAATGGTATAGCCGGTCGCCGCTGCGGCGTCCGGATTGAGCAGCAATTTTTCATTGCCGGCGCGCACGAACGCCAGCTGCGCCGGCGCTTCGCCGCGCGCGATGCGCGCCACCAGCCTGGCCGCGGCGTGGCCGACTTCACTGAAATCATGCCCGTAGCCGACGATCGCGCCCGCCGCCGCCTGGTCGCTGGCCATGGCAAAAAGCGGCAGCTTCGCCCGCCGCGCCGCCTGCACCAGCGCCGGGAACCCGCCCGCGGTCATTGGCTCGGGAAACTGGCAGAGGCAGTCGATCCCCTTGCCGCACAGCGCCGCCGCCGCGTCGTTCAGCTCCTGCGGCGTCGCCACCGGCACGGTGACCAGCTCAATCCCCGCCGCAGCCAGCACCTGCGTCAGTTCATTCTTGGCATAGACCGAGTAATTGTCCGTCGGGCAGAAGAGTGCACCCGCCCGGCGCAGGTGCGGCATGGCCGCACGCAGGACGGGGACCATCGCCGCAAAATCGGTGTAGGTGATGACCCCGGTAACGTTGGGCAGATGCTGCGTATCGCTCGTCGCCACCCCGTTGGCCACGGGATCGTCGATAAAGGTGAAGACCGTCGGCAGCTGGGGGAGCTTGCGCACTGCCGTCTGCAGGACGGGCGTGGTGGTGGTCACCAGCACCTTCGTCCCGTCGTTGGCCAGCAAGTCCATGATGCTGTTCAGCGTCCCCACATCGCCTTGCGCCGATTTTACCTCCAGCACATAGGGTGTGCCGGCGAGCTCCTGCCTGAGCTGCGCGGCAAGGCCCTGCTGCATCATGTCGAACGGCTGCGCATCGGTGAACTTGACCAGCGTGACCCGCACCTCGTCCGCCGCCGGCCGGCCACAGCCGGCCAGTCCCGCCGCCAGGAACAGGGCAACCATCAGGAAGATAATGCGCCACACATTCATGCCCGCCATCCTACCACCCCGCCCGCCCCACCGTCAACGCGTGACAATACCCGGCTTCCTCCTCACGACGGGTGACCACGAGTTCGGGAAATGCTGTGGCGCACAGCAATTGACAATTACCCATGACCGCGCCTACAATGCCGCCATGACTCCTGCCGAACCTTCACCCCGTACCGGATCCCGGCTGCTGACGTGGCTGCTGGCAGTTGCGCTGACCGGCACGCTGGGATTCCTGTGGACGCAGGCCGCCGCCTATGGCGCACTGCCGGTGATCGCCGGCTTTGCCCGGCGCAGTGCCAATCTGCTTGCCCTGCTGACCCTGCTCCCGCCTGCGCTCTGGCTGGTTGCGGCCGGCCGCCGCCGCGCCTGGCCGCACATCAATGCCGCCCTGCTGCTCCTCATCCTCGCCGCCACTGTTCACGCCGGCTGGTTTTGGCAGCGGCGGATTACCGTCGCCAATCAGGAAGCCGCGCTGGTTGCCTTCATCCCCGCGACGTTCGACCAGCTGCACCGGCGGCAGGTTGTCGATACCGCACCGCTGACTCCCGAGCATTTCGGGCCCTATCTCCCCGTTGCGGCCGTACTCGCCGCACAATGCAATGCGCGATTGACCGGGATGCGCGATTTCGCCGCGGCGCTCACCGCCTGCGGGCTGGGTCGCGACCTGCTGGCCGCGCGCCGCATGGCGTCGGCCACCACCCTTGCCACCGCAAGGCGCAACGCCGCCACTTCCCGGCGGCTGGTGCAGGAGCGTCTCGACCGTCAGCCCGAATTCCGCCGGCAGCTGCTTGCGGCCGCCGACAGCATTTCCCTGCCCGCCCCGGTGCGCGCCCTGCTTACCGACCGGATCGATACCCTGCTGCAGCCCGCTGACACCCGCGAAGCAACGGAACTTGTTGCCCTGCTTGACCTGTTGCGCGCCTATGAAAAAATGTATGGGTTTCTAACCAAACATCTCGATGATTACGCCATCGTCAGCCGCCGGCCGCAGTTCCGCACGCCCGCCGCCGGAGTCGCCTATATCCGTTTACTCACTGAGGTTGACGCCCGCGCCGCCGCCTATCTGCAGGCGTGCGCCGCCGGCGATACACCCTCCGCCTAAACGCAACGCCCGCCTTTTCTTCGGTTCTCAGGAAGCATCAGAAAAGCGGTCGGGAATGGCCCGCCCCGCGAACGCGGAAAAACCGGATGTTATTCACCGCTGTTTCAGGTTTCCGCTTTTGCGGGAATGCCGATAACGGCAAAGGAACAGATTATGCCGGCGGTTTCTATCGGCCCGGACAATTCCACCGGCGCTCACCTCCGTCGCTATTCCCAGATTGCCGCGACCCATTCCGGATGGTCAATGAACGGATTGCGGTTGTGCTGGATGCGGAAGACGGCGTCGTTGCGACCGGTTTCCTTGCTGCTTACCGGGTCCTGCTCATGCCAGCGCCGCAGCATGGCCAGCGCCCACGGTTGCCAGTTCGTCCCGTCCGCCGCCACCAGCGGCCAGCCGGTGCAGGGGAGCGCATCGTCGCCGGTCAGGTAACAGACGAGGAAATAGAAATAGGTGCGCGCGAAATCGCCTTTGTACTCGTCTCCCGGTTCAAAGACCTCGCCGGCATAACCAAGCCCGGCGCGCGCCGCGCCAACCTTGGTCACGCCCCATGATTTCGCGCTGCCGTCCGTTTCGCCCGGCGGACGAATCCCCTTTTGTCCGTTGGTATGCGCGTCGCCGGGGAGAACATGGAACAGGTCGGAATAGGCGTCATTCACCGCGCCGCCCCAGCTGGTTTTCGGCCATGAATGCTCGCGCGTCAGGTAGCTGCCCATCCGGCCGGGCGGGCCGCCCTGCACGGATTTGAATTTGGCGAAATGGATGTCACCGTACATGTCCCAGACAGTGCCGTCCGGCCGGCAATCCGTGGCGCGATAATGCTGCCACAGCGAAGCGTAACTCACTCTTGTATGCTGACGAATCAGATTATGCAGAGCCTGCCGCAGATCGTCACCGCTTTTTCCCTGCACCGCCGCATAGTAGCCCTCGTGGGTCGTCGCCGGCACCGTCACCTGCCACTGCCAATAAACCACCGCGACCGCCACACCGATAAGTAGCAACAGGCAGGCCAGCAGCACTGTACGTTTCTTACCCGTCATACCGCACCATCCCTGTATAAAACGTTAGTACTGCACCACCAGCTCATCATACCACCGGCATTCAGAAGCAGTCAGTCTGCCAGTCCCACCAGGCGGGATGCAGCCGATCGCGCAACGTCAGATTGTTCAAGCCGAAAACGATTCGTGTATATCCTCGGCATGGCAGGCGACCCGATAGCGTTGCGGCTGCACCGCCCATTTTCCCGGCATGCCCGGCAGTTGCCTCAGAACTGCCAGGACAGGCCGACGCGCACGACATGCGCATTCAGGTCGACTTCCGACTCGTACGGCAGGTTCCCGCCAATCCGGTAATGCGCATCGCCGTAATCGTCGTACAGGTACTCGATGCGTGCATGCACCTCTTCGCTTATTGCGTACTCAACGCCGACACCGGCTGTCCAGCCGATATGCAGGGCGTCATCGTCATCCCACTGCGGCATGACGTCGTCAACCTTAACCTCCGTCATTGCCATCCCGGCAGCGGCAAAGAGGACTGTGTTTTCGCTGACCGCGCAGCCGATCCTGCCCCGGACGTGCGCGTTCCAATGCATTTCGAACGCTGAATAGGAATTCCGCAGGCCGTTATCTTCTCCCTTGTCGAGATTGCCGAAACCCGCATCGGCCTCGATGCCGAACAGGTTCCTGCCCTGCACGCAGGTGTAGCCCGCCGTCGCCCCGCTGAGGACGCCGTTCAGATCCGGTTTCCGTTCGAAGCCCGGCCACGACGGCTCGGCGTACGCCACTTCCTGCCAGGCATGCGCGGCAAATATTCCCAGATACGGGCCGGAAAAGATATCCGCTGCCGGAGCGGCTTCCTGCACCGCGGCCACAGCCCCGCCGCACCATAGCACCAGCAGCATACCCGCAACAGCGACGTTCCGCACCATGATTTTCCTCGCTGGCTAACCTGTTCGCTACCGGCACCGCATGTGACCGGTTCAAATCCCTGCAGATCGCGCCCCTCGCTGACGTTCCGGCTCTTCTAATGCTCCGCCGCTTTTCAGTCAGGGAAACAGCGCGCCGTGACCCCATGCACCATCACCTTCATAACCGTACCATCCCCGCCGGAACGAATCAACTTTCCAATTTTTGACAATCCGGGAATTGTCATGGTACTATCGCTGCACTGGCGCCGGATATTGTTCTCCGCCGACGCTGCACAGAAATGAGTTGACCGTATGTACGGGCTGCTGACGGCAGTATCGGCTTCTTTTTATAACAATCTGGTTGCCGGCGACGCGTATCGGACGATCCTCAGCGGTCTCTGGACCACGCTCGTCATTACCATCCTGAGTCTGCTGTTCGGAACGCTGTTCGGCGCTCTGTTGTGTGCGCTGCGCCTGGCCAGGTTCGCCGCGCTGCGGGTCGTTGCCCGCTGGGTCATCGCGGTGCTGCGGGGGAGCCCCGTGCTCCTGCTGCTGATGATCCTTTACTATGTGGTGTTTGCCGACAGCAGGATCGATGCCGTCATTGTCGCGGTCATGGCCTTCGCGCTCAACAGCGGCGCGCATATCGCCGAAATCATGCGCTCGGCATTGACCGCGGTCGACCGCAAGCAGCTGGAGGCCGCCCGCATGCTGGGTTTTTCCGCGGGCAAGGCGTTTTGGGTTATCACCCTGCTGTAGGCGGGCGTCATCGCCCGGCCGGTATACCAGAATGCCGCCATCAATCTGCTGCAATGGACCTCGGTGGTCGGGTATGTGACCATCACCGACCTGACCCGTTCAGTCAACAATATCGGAGCGCGAACCAGCGACCCGTTTTTTGCACTCGTCTGCGGGGTGCTGCTCTATCTGGCACTGGCCTGGCTGATTACCGCCTTGTTTGCCCTGGGCGACCGACGGAAGGCGCGCTGATGATTACGCTGCGCGGGGTAGCCAAACGGTACGGCCCGTTGGCTGTGCTGCGCGGGGTTGACGCCCATATCAGCAAGGGCGAGTGCATTGCCATCATCGGGCCGTCGGGCACCGGCAAGAGCGTCCTGTTCCGCACCCTGGCCATGCTGGAGCGGCCGGACGCCGGCAGCATCTGCCTTCAGGGGACGGACATCACCGCGCCGGGCACCGATCTGAATCAGGTCCGCCGGAACATGGGGATGGTCTATCAGGATTTCCGCCTCTTCTCCCATCTGAACGTCCTCGACAACATCATCCTGGCGCCGCGCCGGGTAAACGGGCAGCCCCGGCGGGCCGCAGAACAGAAGGCCCGCGAACTGCTGGCGCTGGTGGGCTTGCTGGATAAGGCCGCCAGCTGGCCGCACGAATTGTCGGGCGGCCAGCAGCAGCGCATCGCCATCGCCCGCTGCCTGGCCATGGAACCGGAGATCATGCTGTTCGACGAGCCGACCTCGGCGCTCGACCCGACCATGACCCGCGAAGTGCTGGCCATCATCAGGAAGCTGGCCACCCGGGGCCTGACCCTGCTGATTATCACCCATGAAATGGCCTTTGCCCGGGATATCGCCGACCGGATCTTCTACCTCGACGATGGCACCATCTATGAAGCGGGCACCCCGTCTGAGATATTCGATCATCCGCAGCGGGAAAAGACCCGGTCCTTCATCAGCAGGCTGAACAGATTCACGCACACGGTCCGCTCGAAAAGTTTCGATATGGTCGCAATGAACGCCCGGCTCGAGGATTATTGCCAACAGCGTCAGGTGAGCGTAAAATCGGTGTATCATCTGCAACTGGTCCTGGAGGAACTGCTCATGGAGCTGTTCCGGCGCTGCTATGAAAACGCGCCGCCGGATATCGAGCTCACCGTGGCCTGCGCCGCGGCGGATCATACATTGACCATCAGTTGCCGGTACCGCGCCGCGGCATACGATCCTTTTGCCGCCGCTGGCGACGGCATCGATGATCTGGGCATGCTCCTGATCCGCAAATTGACCGACACAGCCGCGCATACCTATGCCGACGGCTGCAATACACTGCAGTTCAAACTCAAGGAGGAAGTACCATGCAACGATACGCAATGATTCTGGCGGCACTCACGCTGATGCTCCTGGCGGCCGGTTGTGGTGACAACACCCCGGCGGCAAAGATCCAAACGCCTGCTGACCTGGGCGGCAAGGTTATCGGCATGCTGGCCTCAAGTGCCCCGCCGGATTCGATTGCCGCACTGCTCGCCAAAGACATTGGGGCGCCGCCGAAAGAGGTGGTGTACTTCAACCGGGGCGCTGACATCGTTGCGGCGCTGCTCGCCGGGAAGATCGATGCCACGGCGGAACTGACCTTTGTCGGCGATTATACCGTGCGCCGGAATCCGACGCTGACGACCATCCCGCAGGGGCATCCGACCCCGGGCAGCATCATCATGGCGCTGCGCAAAGACGACCTGCAGCTGCGCGATGCACTCGACAGCGCCATCGCCACCCTGCAGGCCAATGGCACCATGGACAGCCTGGCGAAACAATGGATAAACGATTTCCCGGCATCCGGTGAACCGAACGTCGCCGAGCTGCCCAAGATCGCCGGCGCCCGGACCGTCTATGTCGGCGTGGCCGGGGATTATGTGCCGCTCGACTATATTGCCGCCGACGGCCGGCCGGCGGGCTATAATGTCGCCTTCCTGACCGCAGTCGCGCAACTGCTGCAGGTTAATTTCGAGTTCGTCCCGCTGGACGCGCCGGCGCGCTTTCCCGCTCTGGCCGCCAAAAAAATCGATGTGGTCTTCGGCCAGTTCTACAGCGAACAGATTGCCGAACTGTTCAACCGGCCGAACAGTCGATTCATTCTTACCAAGCCCTACTACACCTTCGGCGGGCTCTGTTATCTGGTGCGGAAGTAGCATATCCTGCGGAAGCACAACGGAACCAGGCGGTGTTCTGCAGCAGTCCGGCACCGCCTGAGTGAGTTGCCGTGCCGTGCGTCCGCCCCCTGCGGAGAGTTTGACCCGTACCCGCGAATCCGGTACGGTTGCCGCAACTTCACTCGTCGGCGATTTCAGATTGGCGAGGCGACCGTGCGCGGGCAGGGGCGAGTTCACCGGACGGTGGCAGAACTGCCGCGCGCACGCGCGGCAGCCGGGCCTGCACGACGCATACCGCGAATGCGAGCAGCGCGCCCCCGACGACGTCGAGCAGGACATGCTGCTTGACGATCATGGTCGAGATGCCGATGAATATGCCCAGCATGAGCGCCAGCGGACGGCGGCGTCCGAACACGCGCATGGCCATGATCGTCATGGCGATATGCAGGCTGGGAAACGTGCACTGGCCGGAATCGACACCGTACAAACGGGTGATGTGCTGACGCAGCAATTCGTTGGTGATCAGCGACGGGTCGGGCCGGTTCATGGACGCAGGCAGGATGATGAATATTCCCGCCGCCACGACAAAGGCGAGCGAACAGGCACACAGGTAGTTTTTGAATTGGTCAGGGTCGGCATGCCATGCCGCCAGGAGGAGATAGGGGAAAAAGGCAAGATAGATCAGTATCGTCGCGGGCAGAAAGGGGATTGCCTGATCGACCGGCAGCGTGAAACTGTACACCGGGATGGTCGCGAGCTGGATCAGTTTCATGGTGGCGAGGGCGCCCGCCACTGCCATTGCCGTGATCAGAACTTGCCGGAATCTGCGCACCGCAGGGGAATGCCCACACTCAATAATCTGCATTATCTGCTTTCCCGTTCATGGTTGCCGCCAATTTCTCCGGGGCAATACCCGGCTCGCTGATAGCCTTCGCACGCCCATCTCACTCAGCCAACGCCGCCATTGCCGCCGTTGCCGCCGACGCCGAAAATACCGCCGTCACCGCCGTTGCCGCCAGCGCCGAAGATACCGCCGTTGCCGCCATTGCCGCCGCCCGCCGCCATATCCAGCTCTGCCTCGCTGAGCTTGTCCAACTGCCCGGGCGGCAAAGGGAGTACCAGAAAACGATCGCTCGCAGTGCCCTGATGCAGGCGCAGCTCATGACCGGCGGGCAGGGGGAGGTGCAGGGCGAGATCAGCCATGAACAAGTCCTTCCCGCCGCCGGCCAAGTTCCCAAAGAGGGGGAGGGAAAGGTGCGTGACGATGCGCGTATTCTCCAGCACCGTAACCCGGCAACCGGCCGGCAGCGTCAAACCGGCGTCCTGCAAAACCACAACGAGATCGTCGACCAGTTTCCTGCGATAGACTTCGTCCTGC
>CAZFBR010000055.1:2888-16485 GCA_964517215.1 uncultured bacterium | reverse complement strand
GTCGATCCCGTTGAAGCCCGCCAGCCGGCCCTGATTGTCGTAGCGCGGCATGGCCCGCGTTTCAATATGCACGGCCTGACCGTCGCAATGGCGCAGCACATGTTCCACAACCACCGGCCCGTTCCCGCCACGGCTCACTGCGGCAAAGGCGGCGCGGGTGGCTGGTTCCGCCGCCGCGTCCATGAGCAGCGTAAACGGCGCGCGGCCGAGCAGTTCCTCCGGGGCGTACCCCAGAATTCTGCGCACCGCCGGGCTGATGAAGGTGAATACCGGGACGGCATCGGTCTCCCAGATGATATCCGAGCTGTTGTCGAACAGCTGCTGCAGCCGGTTCCGACTCTCCTCCAGCGCCGTGCGCGCGGCGGACAATTCGGTGATATCGTTGAAGATGCCGCGGATGCCGACGATTGTGCCCTGTTCCACCACGGGCAGCGAGTATTCCAGAACGGGCAGGATGCTCCCGTCCCGGCGGCGCAACCGGTATTCACAGCCGGCCAGCACTTCCCCGGCCAGCACGCGGGCCAGATCGGCCTCGGCCCGGGCGCGATCCTCCGGCACAATCAGATCGGCCAGCTGCAGGCCGCGGGCGACATCCGCGGCCGTATAGCCGCTCATGGCAAGGCCGGCCTGATTGACCCGCAGCAGCCGTCCATCGCCAGCCAATTCATAGACCCCCTGCGACAGCAGGTTCATTGCCGCAAACAACCGCTGTTCGCTCTGCTGCAGCGCCCGCTGGGTTTCCCGCAGTTCGCTGATATCCGCACCGTATGAAGTAATGGCGGTGACTTTGCCGGCCTTGTTCACCTGCGCACGGTCCGTCCACCGGTACCAGCGCACCGCACCCGCAGCATCGCGCGCCGCATGCTCATAGGTGCGCTCGGGCTGCGCTGCAGTCAGGCAGGCCAGTTCCGCCAGCACTGCCGGGCGCTGCGCGGGCGGCAGCTGGTCGAGCCAGCGCCGGCCGCGCAGCGCCCGGGCGGAAACACCGAAGGTTCGCGCGTATGCCCGATTGACATAGGTCAGCGTCGTGTCCGGCAGGAAGCGGCAGATCAGCAGCGGCAAGTCGTCGGCAATCGCCGCTGACACGGCTGCGGCGCGCCGGCGCGGGACCGACGCCGTTGCAGGGCGCGTGCTTGTTCGCCCCGTGCCCCGCGCCCCCTTGCGCACCGGTTTATGCGTTGCCGTGGCTGCCGGCGGACGCCGTGCGGTCATGCGGGCCGCCTACAGCAGGCCCAAGCGCCGGGCCACACTCTCGACATCCTTGTCGCCGCGACCCGACAGGCAGACCACAATCCGTTTGCCGCGCGCGCCCTCGGCCACCAGGGTCGGCAGATACGCCAGCGCGTGCGACGATTCCAGCGCGGGAATGATCCCCTCGATTCTCGTCAGCTGCTGAAATGCCGCCTGGGCCTCATCGTCAGTGGCGCTGACGTAGCGGACGAGACCCTGGTCCTTGCAATAGGCGTGTTCCGGGCCGACCCCGGGATAATCGAGCCCGGCGGAGATGGAGTGCGCGGTGCGCACCTGCCCGTCGCCGTCCATCAGCAGGTACGACAAGGCGCCATGCAGCACCCCCGGCCGCCCCGCGGTCAGCGACGCGCCGTGTTTGCCGCTCGCCAGGCCCAGGCCGCCCGCCTCGACCCCGACCATTTTCACCGTGCCGGCCACATCGAAAAAGGGATGGAACAGCCCCAGGGAGTTGCTCCCCGCCCCGACGCAAGCGACCAGGCAATCGGGCATGCCGCCGTACTGCCGCGCAAATTGCGCCCGGGTTTCCAGCCCGATCACCCGCTGGAAATCGCGCACCATTGCGGGATAGGGCGCGGGTCCGATCACCGAGCCGATCATGTAGTAGCTGTCGGCAACGTTGGTCACCCAGTCGCGAATCGCCTCGGTGGTGGCGTCCTTGAGCGTTTTGCTGCCGCTGTCCACCGGCCGGACCTCCGCGCCGAGCAGCTTCATCCGCACCACGTTGAGCGCCTGCCGCTCGGTGTCCTCGCGCCCCATGTAGACCGTGCATTGCCGCTTGAACAGCGCCGCCACCGTCGCCGTCGCCACCCCGTGCTGGCCGGCGCCCGTCTCCGCGATCAGCCGCCGCTTGCCCATGCGCACCGCCAGCAGCGCCTGGCCAAGCGTGTTGTTGATCTTGTGCGCGCCCGTATGCGTCAAATCCTCGCGCTTAAGATAGATGTCCGCGCCCAGTTCGCGCGACAGCTGCGCCGCATGATAGAGCGGCGTCGGCCGGCCGGCATACTGGCGCAAATACTCGTCCAGTTCCTCCTGCGCCGACGGGTCATGCTTGAACTCATCGTACGCCGCCCGCAGTTCCGCCAGGGCGCCCATGAGGATTTCCGGCGCAAACTGTCCGCCGTAGGGCCCGAAATAGCCCGTACTGTCCGCTGCTGTCATAATGATCGCTCCCCGGGCTGATGCCGCCCGTCCGCCCGCCATTGTACTTGACATTCGGTTTTTCCTCAAATATAGTCGCGGCACATACATGGCGGCCGCGTTGCGGCCGGGGAGGAACAGCAATGGCTGATCTGGATCTGGTGGTCAAGAGCAAGGTGAAAGAGTTCGTGAACGGGGCGGAGATGAGCTGCAGCGGCGAGGCCGTCGAGGCGTTGAGCGGCAAGGTTGCCGACCTGCTCACGGCCGCGATCGCCCGCGCCAAGGAAAACGGCCGCAAGACCGTCAAGGCCTGCGACCTGTAGCATCAGCATGATCCGCCGCCGGACCCGCCGCCTGCGGGCCCGGCGTTTATCATCGATTGGGGACGGAGCATAACTTATTAAGTTATTCATCCTGCTCATGCCGCGCGGCGACCATGCCCGGTGAACCGCAGGCGCGGACAGTTGCCGCGGCCCCGTCGCCCACCCTCTCTCCGTACAATATCTGCCGGCTGCTCGCCGCGCACAGCAATAACCGCCGTCTGGCCGCACGCGCGCTTGGCATCTCGGTCGCCCGGCTGAATGCCACCCTGGCCGACCGGCTCGATGAATATCGTCTGCTCATCTTCCTCTTCGCCCCGTCCATTCGGGACGCCTACAACTGGTACGACCATGAGCCGCTCTTTGCCCGCAAACAGGCGCGCAAATTCTACGATATTTACCGGCCCCGCATCCGCGCCTTCAAGGAGTGGCTGCGGCGCCATCCCGTCGGCGATCATTACGCCGCCTATTGCCGGTTGTTCGGAGGTGATGCCCGTCCGCATGCCACGCTGACGCTTGCGGTTGATACGCCGGCGCATCGCAGCCTGTATTCCGTCATGCTCACGCTGCACCTGTGCAAATACCAGCAGGCCCGGGCGGCGCGGCGGCTGGGGCTGACCCGCTACCTGCTCACCCGCGCCCTGCACCACAAGCCGGACGAAGCGCTGACTTTGCTCCTGCTCTTCAACCGCACCGCGACCGCCGCCCGCGCCGCCGCGGTCCGGCTCGGGTTCCTGCCGGCCGGCTGGCGGTCATTCGTGCGGGCGCAGCAGCCGCTGCTCGCCGCCTATCGCCACCGGCTGCGCACGCACCCGGGCGATCCCTACGCCGCCTATCAGGTCGTGTTCAAGGGTCATGTCCCCGGGCAGGCGGGCTTTGACCAGGCGATCCTCAAGCGCATGATGCGCGTCTGGCGGCGCGAGGAGAACCGCAACCGCGACCCCCAGCCGCTGCTCTTTTCGCTGCCGGACGCCTATCTGCATCCGCACCTGCTGGAAAAGGTGCGGGAATCCTCGTTTCGCTTCTGGCATGACGCCATGCTCGCGTTCATCAGCCAGGAAAAGCTCCCGTTCACCTACGATGAGCTCAACCGCCGCGAGGAAGAACATCGCCGGTCGCTGCTCGCCCGCGGGCCGCTGGCGGAGCTGCGCGCCGCCGAGCAGCATCAGCCGGTGCGGCCGACCGGCGAACCCGCCAACCGTGAACTGCCGTCCGCTGACCATACCGATTTCATGGCCGCCGCCTTGCCCGCCACCGATGAACGCGACCTGGTGCGCCGCGCGCAAGCCGGCAACCGCGCGGCGGAGCAGGCCCTGCTCAAGCATCACCAGCGCCTGCTGTCAGCCCTGGCCATGCCGCTGGCCGGGCACGGACTCGACCGCGATGATCTGGTCAGCGAGGGCGCGCTCGGGCTGCTGCACGCCCTGCGGCGGTTCCGCCCGGAACGGTCCGTGCGGTTCGCCACTTACGCCACCTGGTGGATTCGCAAGTATATGCACGAAGCGCTGGCCCGGCATCTCGGCCTCTCCATGTACCATTACGAGCATTTTCTCAAGGTGCGCCATGTCCTGCGCGACGAAACCCGCGACCGCGGCAGCGAGCCGGACGCCGCCCGCGTGGCCCAGCTCACCGGCTTCCCGGCGGCGGAGGTCGAGCAGTTGCTGCTGCTGACCGGCGGGCCGGTCTCCCTCGATGCCGCGGTCGGGGCGAGCGCCACGCTCGGCGACTATCTCGCCGCCGACACGGTCACCGACAAGCTCAGCCTTGATGCGGAGACCACCGCCACGCTCAACGACCTGCTGCGCCGCTTCCTCTCGCTGCGCGAGGAACTGGTCATCCGCTACCGCATGGGGTTCGGCCCGGGGTTCATCGCCCTGCCGCTCGAGGAAACCGGCCGGCTGCTCGGTGTTTCACGCACGGCCGTGCAGATGATCGAGCAGGGCGCGCTGGCCAAGCTCAATGATCCCGCCATTCGTCCCTACCTGCAGGATATTGCTGCCGCCACTTGACGCCTGCCGCCGGTTCGCGTAAGGTTGCATCAGCCGCACGGTCGCCGCACCGTCCGGCGACCAGCGTACGCAATGGCTCCTGCCACTGCCCGCGGCAATGATGACACGACCGGCGGCTCCGCCGGGCCGGATGAGGAATGCGCCATGAACGAATCTGCCCCCGCCGCCGTTACCCTCCCGTCGCCGCGCCGGTGGCCGCGACTGCTGGCGGCCGGTGCGGCGCTGCTGCTGCTGCTTGCCCTCGGCATTTCCCTGGCGCTGTACTGGCTTGCCGATCCCGAAGAGATCCGGCAGACCCTTGAACAGCAGCTCGGCCGGCAGGTCAGGCTGACGGGGATCGCGCCCGGCTTCTTTGCCATCACCGCCCGCGGCCTGGAGATTGCCGATACCGCCGGATTCAATCCCGATCCGCTGCTCACCCTGGAATCAGCCAGCATCAGCCCCGACTGGGGCGCCCTGCTCACCGGGAAGCTGCAGATCAGCCGGCTCACCCTGCGGCAGGCGAAGCTCGGGGTGGAATTCGACAGCGCCGGCGCCTGCAACTTGGCCGGCCTGATCAAACCGTCGTCGGGAGGCGGCACAACCGTCTCCATTGAAGAACTGACCTTCGACAATTGCGCCGTCAGCGTCAGCTGGCCGCAGCGCCAATTCGCCCTTGCCGGCCTGTCCGGCACGCTGGGGCATCTCGACGCAGAACCCTACGCCATTGATCTCACCGGCGCCGTCAGTGGTGGAACCCTGCGCTGCTCCGGCACTGCGGCGCCGGCGACCGGAACACTCGCCCTGCGGCTGCAGACCGAAGCGCTGCCGCTGACAGCGTTCGGGCTCGCCCCGGGCACACTCCCCGATTCCGCCGCCCTCACCACCGACCTCGCGCTGGCGCTGGCGGACAGCCGCGCCACCATTTCCGGCAGCGGCGCGGCACCGGCGCTGCTGCGCGCGTTTACGCTCGAACTGGCGGCGCCCTGGCCGCTCCCGGCCGCTGCCGACAGCGCCGCCCCGCCGGTGAGCGGCACCCTCACCGCCACCGCCGACGTCGGTGACTTGCGCGGGCTGCCGCTGCTGGCGCCGGCGCTGACCGCCATCGACGGGCGCGGCACCGTCACGGCCGCACTCGACCTCAATGGCAGCGGCCGTTATGATCTCACGGACATTCAATTGTCGTTCGTCGATTGTTCGCTGGCCGTCGCCGCGCTCAAGGACCGCCTGCAGAACCTGTCCGGCCCGTTCAGTGTCAGCGACCGGGCGCTCACCCTCGGCAGCATCAGTTTCACCGTCGGCGGCTTGCCGTTCACCGGCAATGGCAGTATCGGCTTCTCGCCGTTTGCCCTGGATCTGGCCATCAGCGGCAGCGGACTTGACCTCGCCCGGGCCGCAGCACTCCCGCGTGCTGCGGTCATTCCCGCCGGCATCACCGTCGGCGGGTCCGGCAATGCCCGCCTTGCCGTCACCACGCGGACCGGCGCCACCAGCGTCAGCGGAACCATCTCCCTCGCCGGCGCGCAGGCGACACTCGCCAGCCCGGCACTGGGGTTCACCGGCATGACCGGTGATATTGCCTTTGGCAGTGACGGAGTCCGCCTGAACTCGGTCAGTGCCCAAACCTGCGGCGGCACAGTTCGCGCCGGCGGCAGTATCGGCAGCGGCAGCCGGCTCCCCTTCGCCGTAACCCTGACCGGCAGCAACCTCGGCCTCGCACCGCTGCTCACCGCACTGGTCGGTCCGCATGCCCAGGGCGGTACGCTCGACTGCTCGCTGCAGCTTGCCGGCGACAGCATGTTGACCGCCAGTTACAATGGTGGGGGATGGTTGAAATTGAACCGGCCGCAGTTCACTGATGCCGCGGTCTTCACCAAGCTTGCGCCCTATCTCGGCATCAAGGACCCCGGTCTGCTGGCACGCTACGATAGCGGTGTGGCCGCGTTTACCCTGTCGCGCGGCGTGCTCACCTTCGCCCAGCCCATGCAGTTGTCCAACGCCACCGTTGCCCTCGCCGCCACGGGCGGGATCGACCTGGCCGGGCCGCTTTCGCTGCGCGGTCAGGTGCGCGTGCCCAACCGTTCGCTTGCCGGGGTCATCGGCGGCATCCCGCTCTCCCAACTGGCGGGGGTGGGCAACGAGGGGGATAAGACCGTCATCGGTTTTAAGATTGGTGGCACCATGAACGCACCGTCGTTTGGCGTGGATGGCAGTGTCAATAACCTGCTCTCCGCCATCGTCAACACGCCTGCTGCCGTCGCCGGTTCTTCGTCAGCCCTGCTGCAGAACGTACTGGGCGGCCTCGGCATAACCGGCAGCCGGCGCGATACCGGCAGCACACCGGCCGCCGTTCCGTCAGCACCTGCCGGCACCGCGCCCGTCAATCCGTTCCGCGAACTCCGCAACCTCTTCCGCCGTTAACCCCAATAGCGGGGACAGTATACTTTATTTACCGATAATTAAATAGAGTATCCTGTCCCTGTTATTTGGCTGGCGGAAGATATTGCTGTAGCGCACGCATAAAAGTGGTAGTATCAGCTACTGTCACCACGACACGCGGCTTGCCATCCACCAGCACCGCATCCATGCGCCGTGTGGCATACAACCGGACTGTGCCATGCTGAAGCAAGCGAAACCAGCCGAAATAGCCATAGTATCCGCCGCAGCCGCACACCTTCCAGCCGCGCCAGCTTTCCAACCGGCGCACCCCGGTAAATCCCGACCAAGGAAAGGTCAGCGGCGGCAGGATCCGCCGAACGATCACCAGCCCGTCAGCCGTCACGCGCACCGCACGCGGCGACCAGGCCCAGCATCCACCCAGAATCAGCAACACGAGCGGAACAACTCCCAACGCCGGTGCCGGTGCTTCACCCCGAATTGATGCCACCAACGCACCGCACGCAATCAGACCAAGCACACCCGGCAACACCAAGCGCATCATCCGATTGATCCGGTCAAACGGCGCCAACATAAATTCCTCTTCGTTATGATCCATCATCCCCTCCACACACGTAATAACCGGGACAGTATACTCTATTTCCTGTCAGATATCCGCAACGGCAAATAGAGTATACTGTCCCCGTTATTTGCGGAGGGGGCCGACCAGGGTGTGCGAGCCGGCGATGACGCGCAGCATCTCCGGCGGGAGCGCGGCGTCCCAGCGCTGAAACACTTCCGCTAACGCACCTTCCTGTCCGTGTGCCACCAGCCCCGCCTGTCGCGCGATCGCGGCCAGTTCGCCCGCAGACGCCGCCCGCTCGCCGGGAAGCGTCACCGCGGTCGTATCCGTCACCACCCCGCGCAATGCCGTGAAATACCCCGCCGCATCCTTGTCCCGCATCAATCCGCAGAGCAGCGCTTTCGGCCCGGGAATCGCGCGCAGCGCGGCACAGAGCCACATCGCCGCCTCCGGATTATGCGCAGTGTCGAAATAGTAGCGCTTCCCCTCCCGCTCAATCAGTTCGCCACGACCGGGGATCATCAGTGCGGACCAGGCCTGCCGCGCCGCCGCCATGCCGACCGGGCCGTCATGAAACAGCTGCACCGCCTTGGCCGCCAGCAGCGCATCGTCCGCCTGCACCGGCGCGCGATTCAACAGCAGCGGCGGTTCGAGTTTGAGGTCATGCCAATCGCTGAATTGCACGCCAAACCGGTAGAGCGGACAGCCCAGTTCGCGCGCGCGCGCCATCACCACCGCCATGGCCTCCTCCGGCAGTTTGCCAACCAGCGCCGGGGTCTGCGGGCGCATGATGCCCGCCTTCTCGCCGGCGATTGCCGCCAGATCATCGCCGAGAAATTCCTGATGATCGAGCCCGACCGACGTGATCACGCTTACTGCCGGTTCGACCACATTGACCGCATCGAGACGCCCGCCCATGCCGGCTTCCAGCACCGCCGCCGTCACCTGCCGCGCGCGCAGCAGGAGCAGGGCCAGCAGCGTCGTGTACTCGAATTCCGTCAGGCCATGGTCGTCGCCCAGCACGGCCTGCACCCGGGCATGCTCCGCTTCCCACGCGGCAAGCGCAACCTCCACCCCGTCAATGGCCAGCCGTTCGGTGAACTGCGACAGCGGCGGCGAAATGTAGCGGGCGGTATGATAGCCGAGGACGCGCAGCAGCGCCTCGGCATAGAAGACCACCGAGCCCTTGCCGTTGGTGCCGGCCACGATAAGCGCCGGCAGCTCGCGTTCGGGATTGCCGAACGCGGCCAGCGCCGCGCGCAACGGTTCGAGGCCGGGACGAATGCCGCGCGCCCGCAGCTGAACGAGATGATCGGCGAGCATCGCCATCAGGCGAAGTCGGCGGCAAAACGGCTGAACAGGGCGGGGATGAGGCGGAAGGCGAACCGCGCGCATTTGAGCAGAAACGGCGCGAGGTCCGAATGCCTGACCAGCGCGGCATGCACGGCGGGGATCCGGTCGGCCAGCAACAGCACCATGCCGATGATGAACAGCGCCTTGACCACGCCGACGACAAACCCGCCGCAGCGGTCGAGCCAGCCGAGCAGCATGACCTGCAGCACGGTCTGCAGCACCCGGCCCGCCGCCACCACCACCAGCACCGCGACTGCGAAGAGGATGACATACGCCAGCGCCCGGGCGAGCAGGCCAGTCCCCAGCCAGCCGGCCAGGAACGGCATCACCAGCCCGTAGCAGCCGGCGGCGATAGCCACCCCGATAATCAGCGCGAGCAGGGCGAACGCCTCGCGCACCAGCCCGCGATACGCGGACCAGAGTCCCGAGGCGATGAGCAGCACATAGAGCACCGCATCAAAATAGGTGAGCATGCCGCGCGCTCAGCGCAGTTCGACGAAGTAACTGCCGCAGGCGCCGTCGATGAGCGATTCGTTCAGCTCCGGCGGCACCCCGAGATAGCGCGCCTGGTCGCCGATCTGGTCGAGCAGGTCGCGCGCATGACAGCCGCGCAGCGGCTTCCCCTTCGGCTGGTAATGCTTCTCGATCATGTAGTCGATCATGTTCTCGCGGTACTCGATCTGCCGCGACTTGCACACCAGCTGGAAGATACGCTTGAACCGGTCCACCGAGGGGTCGGTGATCTCCACCTTGTAGCGGATGCGGCGCAGGAAGGCGTCGTCGACGAGGTCGGCGGGGTCGATATTGGTCGAGAAGATAATCAGCTGCTCGAACGGCACCTCGATCTTCTTGCCGGTATGCAGGGTGAGGAAATCGACGCGCTTTTCCAGCGGCACGATCCAGCGGTTGAGCAGGTCCTGCGGGCGCATCTGCTGCCGGCCGAAGTCGTCGATGAGCAGGATCCCGCCGTTCGATTTCATCTGGAACGGCGCCTCGTAGAATTTGGTGTCCTGCGAGAAGATCAGGTCGAGCGTGGCCATGGTCAGTTCGCCGCCGACCATGATCATCGGCCGCTTGACCTCGACCCAGCGGTTGTCGTACAGGTCCTTCTTGTCCTTGAGTATGGACGCCACCGCCGACACCGGCTTCGGCTCCTCGGGCGGCTCGACCGGGAAATGGTAGAACGGGTCGAAGAACTTGATCACCTGATTGTCCACTTCAACCGCATACGGCACGACGATATTGCCCCCCATCAGCCGGCAGATGCGCTCGGCGATGGCGGTCTTGCCGTTGCCGGGATACCCGTAGAGGAACATCGACTTGCCCGAATTGATCGCCGGCCCGAGCTTGTCGATCATGTCCGGATCGATGATCAGGTCGGCAAAGGCCTCCTTGGTGCGCTCGCGATTGATATCGCCGTACATCACCTTGTTGGCCAGCACGCTCTTCTGGTATTCGGCCAGGGGAACGGGCGCGGGCCCGCAGTAGGTGTCGCGGGTGAAAACCTCGGCGACCTTGAGCCGGCCCTTGTCGGTGATGCAGTATTTCCAGTTGCTCGCCGAGGCGCTGTCACCGCCGCGCACCTCGAGGTACTTTTCATCGCGCAGGTGGCGCAGCAGCACCTCAACCACATCGGTAAACGGCAGGTGCAGGTTGCGGGCCACGTCGCGCCCGACCATCTCCCCGACGAAATAGATCGTCTTGAGCGCCAGGTCCTGCAGAAAGCCGCGGGACAGCCCCGTCTCTTCGAGCGACTTCGGTGCCAGCGGCAGTTTGCTGTCAGCCATGGTCCCCTCCCCCGTTGCCGGTCGTCAGTTATCCCGCTGCCGGCGGCAGGACCACACTGCTGCCGCGGCAGAGGATCTTGCCCTGCTGATTGCGCCACAGCAGTTTCATGCGCGCCGTCTTGCGTTCTTCATTTTTTTCCATGACTTCGACCCGGCAGGTCACCGTATCGCCGATATATGCCGGACGCAAGAATGTGACCGACAGGTCCACCGCAATCGTCCCGGGACCGGGCAACTGCATGCCAAGCACGGCGGAGCAAAACCCCAGCGAGAGCACCCCGTGGGCAACCCGTCCGTTCAGACCCGCCGCCCTGGCGACGGCATCATCGAGATGAATGGGATTGCTGTCACCCGACGTCCGGGCAAACGCTTCAATCCCCTCTGCGGTAACCGTCATCTGCAGTTCCGCGGCATCGCCCACTTTCAGTTCGTCAAAACTTTTCCCCCGCATGATTGCCCTCCGTTCATTTTTTATTGTAGCATTCTGCCAACGCCAACTCAACTCATTTGACCGGTCAAGTTCCCGCGGCGAATGCCGACAGTACCAGTATATGCGACTGTTCGCCATATTCGCCGGTGTGCTCCTGGCCGCAGGACTGACGGCCGCCGCACCCGTCTCCCTGCCTGAAATCATCGCTGCAGCACCGGCGCCGGTGCCGGTACTGATGTATCACCGCGCGACCACCACTCCCGGGCATACCATTGACATTTCGCCCGACCGGTTGCGCCAGCATCTGCGCGAGCTCGCGCGGCTCGGCTATACCTCGATCTCCATGCGGCTGTGGGCGGCGGCCCAGGCCGACCCGACCCTGCTCCCCGACACGCCGGTGGTCATCACCTTCGACGACGGCTGGGAGGGCCAGTACCGTTACGCCGCACCCCTGCTTGAAGAATACGGGTTCACCGGCACCTTTTACATCTATACCAATGTCATCAGCGAGCAGGGCGGCACCTTCATGGGCTGGCGCGCGCTGGCTGACCTGATCGCCCGCGGCCATGAGATCGGCGGCCATACCCTGTCGCACCCCAACCTGACCCGACTGCGCCCGGAGAAGCTGACCCGGGAAGTGACCGCCAGCAAGACCCAGCTGGCGGAACGGCTGGGCATCACCGTCAGCACCTTTGCGTATCCCTACGGCGCCTACAACGACCAGGTGCTGGCAGCGGTTACTGCCGCCGGCTATCAGACCGCCGTGAGCACCAATCCCGGCGCCAATGCCATGCAACTGGCCGAGCCCTATCTGGTCCGCCGGCTCAATGTCGGGCATCGCACCACGCCCGCACAGCTGGTGAGCGCGCTGAACCGGCCGCTGGTATTGCCGCTGGCCGCGCTCACTCCGCCCGCCACCGCCACCATCCTCGCCGCGCGCTGACCGCAGCCGCTTTCTGCTGATTTTGTATCCGCAATTTCCCCAACGCGACAAATTCGTAAACCCGCCTGTCATATAACCGATATAGACAGTGAAGCGGCCGGCGCGCAGTGTGTCGCGCGACCGCAATCACAGACGCAGAAAGGCATCACCATGACCCGCTATCCCCTGTTGTATCTGGCCCTCGCCATTATGCTGTATGTTGTCGTTTTCGGCGCACCGGCGGAGGCCGCCCGGCTCGCCATCAGCGGCAGCGGCGCCGCGCCGCTGGCCATTCCCTCCGTTGCCCGCGGCAGCGTCGACCTGCTCGCCGCCGGGGCCACGGCGGCCATGCTCAACGTCCCCTGCCAGGTCGATGCGCTGCTGGGCGCGTGCACCCTGGGCAGCGCTGCCGCGAGCGCGCAGTTTCTTGCCAACGACCGCAGCTATGTGCGCAATACCACCCTGACCGCCCTTCCCGCCATGCCCGAATACCGTGCGGGCGACCTGTATGTCCCCGCCACCATCCTCGCCGCCGAGCTGGCGCGCCTCTCCGGCAACACCATCACCTACGCCAATCAGACCCTGACCGTCACTCCCGCCGGCGGCAGCCAGCGCGTCGTCGCTCCGCCCCAGCCGCCGGTCACCCCGCCCCGGACACCCGCCAATGACAGCCGCTATTCACTGCGCAAGATCGTCATCGATGCGGGGCATGGCGGGCAGGATCCGGGTGCGGTGGGCAACGCACTCAACGAAAAGGACATCAACCTGGCGCTGGCCCTGCGCACGCAGAACGCGCTGCGCGAGCGGCTGCCCGGTGTGCAGGTCATCCTGACCCGCAGCGACGACCGGTTCATCTCGCTGGGCGGCCGGCCCAAGATCGCCAATGATGCCAATGCCGACATGTTCATCTCGATCCACTGCAATGCCAGCGTCAACACCTCCGCCAACGGTTTCGAGGTCTATGTGCTGTCGGCGGATAATACCGATAACAATTCGCGCACGCTGGCCGCCATGGAAAACTCGGCCCAGTTCGAAAGCGAAGAGAACCGCCGGCAGTACAGCAGCACCACCCTCACCGTGCTCGAACGGATGCGCCTGACCGAATACCAGCAGGAATCAGTCGAGTTGGCGGGATTCATCAAGAAACAGGTGGTCCCGCGCCTCGGGGTGGATGACCGCGGCGTAAAAAGCGCCAATTTCGCCGTCCTGCGCGGCGCGCTCATGCCCGCTGTGCTCGTTGAGACCGCCTTCATCACCAACAGTGCCGACGCCGAACGGCTGGCCAGTCCGGAATACCAGGAACGGGTGGCGCGCGGCGTCGCCGACGGCATCGCCGCCTTCAAAAACCAGTACGAGCTCGCCTGCGCGCGATAGCGGGCAGGCGAACTGCCGGCCCTATCCCTTGCGGCTGCTCGCCTGCGCGCGATAGCGGGCAGGCGAACTGCCGGCC
>CAZFBR010000055.1:0-2788 GCA_964517215.1 uncultured bacterium | reverse complement strand
GCTCGCCTGCGCGCGATAGCGGGCAGGCGAACTGCCGGCCCTATCCCTTGCGGCTGCTCGCCTGCGCGCGGTAGCGGGCAGGCGAACTGCCGGCCCTATCCCTTGCGGCTGCTCGCCTGCGCGCGATAGCGGGCTGTAGCTTCTTTCCCGCGGCGTGCCGGCTCGCCACAAAAACACGTTTCTTCCCTTCTTCCGGCAGTTTGCTGCCGTTCACGCATCGCTTCACTTAACCTTGTCCCCGTCATTCATTCGCCGTTCGCGCGCGCCTATGCTATCCTCCAGCCGGAGGATACGCCATGCGTTTCGGAGTGGGCGGGGCTGTTGCCGCCGCGTTCATTATGCTGATTTTCGTCGCGCCTGGCTGTCAGTGCCAGCTGCTGCCCCGGACCGGGCCGCTGACCGACACCATTCCGGTTGTCCCCCACGACACCATCGCCGCCTCGGTCAAAATGACGATCGACAATTTTGCCATCACCGAGACAGTTGGGAATGAGGTCAAGTTCACCCTCAAGGCGCGGCAGGCGCAACAACTGCTGTCAGGCGACCTCCCCTTGCAGCAGATGACGGTGATATTTTATAATGCCGGTAAGGAGTCGCTGGAGCTGCGGGCCGATTCGGGGGTGTTTCACGGCACCCAGCGTGATATTACCCTGCAGGGTAACGTCGTCGCCACGGGCCTGCAAAGCCCCGTGCGTTTCTTTACCGACGCCCTGCAGTGGATCAATGCGCGCGAAGTCCTGCAGACCGCAAGCCGGGTGCGGGTGGAACGCGACGGGATGATTATGACCGGCACCGGGTTGGTGGCGGACAAAACACTGCAGCGGCTCGAACTGCAGCGCGATATCATGACGGAGCTGCAGTAGGCAGCGGGGAGTGAACGATGAAACAACCGATAATCCTCGGCATGGTGACGCTGCTGCTGCTGACGCTGCTGCTGCCGGTTATGGCCGAAGACGTGGCCAGCCCCGGGGGGCGCATTGTCATCACCGCCAACAAGTTTTTCTACTACCGCGACAAGAACTACGTTGAATACACCGATAATGTGCGCATGGTGGACGGCCAGCGGGTATTGACCTGCGCGCGCCTGCTCGCCTACGTCGATCCGCAGACCAAGAAGATGAACCGGGCTGAGGCCATCGGCAGCGTGGTGATGACCGAACCGGGCCGGCGGGCGGTGGCGGGACGCGCCAATTACTACCGCACCGAGGAAAAGGTTATCCTGCAGGAAAATCCCGTGCTCTATCAGGACATCAACGTCATCAGCGGCGACCTGATCACCTTCTTCCTCTCCAGCGAGAATGTGGTTGTCGAGGGCAACGTCCATTGCGAACTGTATCCCGAGCAGCTGCAGGATACCGCGCCCCGCGCGCCGGCGACTCCCGCCGCACCCGCCCGCTAAACCATGCTGACCTGCCGCGGCCTCAAAAAAACCTACGGCAAGCGCCAGGTCGTGCTTGCTGGCGCACCCGCAGCGGCGTTCCGTCCGCTGCGGGAGTGCGCCGCCGCGCGCCGGGAGTTCCCGCTATGCTGACCTGCCGCGGCCTCAAGAAAACGTACGGCAAGCGCCAGGTCGTGCGCGGCGTCACGCTGGAAGTGCCGCCGGGGAAGGTCACCGGGCTATTGGGGCCCAACGGCGCGGGCAAAACCACCTCGTTCTACATGATCGTCGGCTTCGTCAAGCCGGACGCGGGGAGTGTCGCGCTGGACGATCTGGAACTGTCCGGGCTCCCCATGTACCGTCGCGCACGGGCGGGGGTCGCCTATCTGCCGCAGGAGGCCTCGGCCTTCCGCAATCTCACGGTCGAGCAGAACCTGCTCGCCATCCTCGAAACGCTGTCGCTTTCGCGCGCCGAGCGGCGCGAGCGCTGCGACGCCCAGCTGGCGGACCTCAATATCACCCATGTGCGGCAGAGCTACGCCTACCAGCTCTCCGGCGGGGAACGCCGCCGCCTGGAAATCGCCCGGGCGCTGGTGACCACGCCCAAGTACCTGCTGCTCGACGAGCCCTTCGCCGGCGTCGATCCGCTGGCGGTGCAGGATATCCAGGACATCATTGCGCGGCTGCGCGACCGCGGGATCGGCATCCTCATCACCGACCATAACGTGCGCGAAACGCTGGCCATCACCGATTACGCCTCGATCATCTATCAGGGTGAAATTCTGCTCGCCGGCACCGCCGACCAGCTGGTCAATGACCCGCAGGCGCGCGCGGTCTATCTCGGCGACCGTTTCACCATGGCCTGACGCCATGTCCACCTCCGCCATCCACCCGGGCGCGTCGGTTTCGCCGGCAGTCAGTCGCCTCAGCGCAGGCACCACATGAATCCCCCCCCGGGCAGCGGCTATCATCTGGGACTGCAGCAGCACGTCGAGCAGCGGCTCGAGCAGCGGCTCATGCTCACTCAGCAGATGCAGCAGGCGCTGCAGATCCTGCAGATGCAGACGCTGGAGCTGGCCCAGTGGCTGGAAACCGAGCTGCAACAGAACCCCACGCTCGAGGATATCACCGTCAATGACGATCCGCCCGACGCCGAGCCGGAGGCGGTCACCGGCGAGGATACCGTCACCCCCGAGGTGCGCCAGGCGGAAAAAGAGGTGATGTCACCCGAAGAGGAGGCGGAACGGGAAAACATCGACTGGGACCGGTTCGACGACGGGCGCGACCTTGGTTTCACCGGTGCCAGCACCAGCGCCACCGTCCCGGACGACGACGAGCGCCCCATCGAAAACGTCTCCATCGCCGGCGCCACGCTCGAAGAAACCCTGCTGCAGCAGCTGGCGCTGATCC
>CAZFBR010000054.1:0-16842 GCA_964517215.1 uncultured bacterium | reverse complement strand
GCTCAGCGAGGCCGGCTGCCGGATCGTCGGGGTCAGCGATGTCACGGGCGCACTCTACAACGCCAATGGCATCGACATCCCCGACCTGCTCGCCTACAGCCAGAAAAACCGCGGCATCAAGGGCTACCGAAAGGCCGACGCCATCTGCCCCGATGACCTGATCACCTGCAAGTGCGACGTGCTCGTTCCCGCCGCGCTCGAAGGGGTGATCACCCGCGACAATGCGCCCAAAATCAAGGCAAAGATCGTCGTGGAGGGCGCCAACGGCCCGACCACGCCTGAAGCCGACCGCATCCTCACCGATCGCGGGGTGACCGTGGTGCCCGACATTCTCGCCAACGCCGGCGGCGTCACCGTCTCCTACTTCGAGTGGGTGCAGGGCCTGCAGGAGTATTTCTGGAGCGAAGCCGACGTCAACGAACGGCTACGCCAGGTCATGGATTTCGCCTTCAGTGAAGTGTGGGAGCGCACGCAGCAGGAAAAGGTGCCGATGCGACTCGGCGCCTACATGGTCGCCATCGGCAAAGTTGCCGAAGCGCTCAGGCACCGCGGGATTTACCCCTGAGGTTTGCCCGACAAGCAACACACCCGGACGCGCCGGCCGGTTGCCGGCGCGTCCGTCAGTACAACCACCATCATCAAGGAGATTCACTCATGAAATCACTGGCTGTTTTCCTCCTGCTGCTCACCGGTTGCTTCCTCATCGGTTGCCAACCCGACCCGCCGGCCGCACCGGCCGCCGCGACCCCCCCGGCCCCCGCAACGCCGGGACATGTCGCCCGCGCGCTCATCGTCACCAGCGCGGGCCAGATCGAAGTCGAGCTGTACACCGACCAGGCCCCGCGCACCGTTGCCAACTTCATCGCGCTGGTCAAACAGGGGTTCTATACCGGCCTGATTTTTCACCGGGTGGCCAATCTCGACGGCGGCGGAATCAGCCATGTGATTCAGGCCGGCGGTTTTGACCAGGAAGGCCGGCAGAAACCGTCGCCGCTGGGGCAGGTACCGCTGGAGATCAGCCCGTCCCTGACCCACGTTAACGGCGCGCTGGCCATGGCCCGCGGCTCCGATCCCAATTCCGCCTCGTCGCAGTTCTATATATGCGATGGCCCGCATCCGTTCCTCGACCGGAATTACGCCGTGTTCGGCAAGGTCACCCAGGGCATGGATATCGTCCGCGCCATTGCCACCGCGCCGAAAACCAATCGCGGCGGCGCCTTCACCGACCTGCCGGTGCCGCTCATCGTTATCCGGGAAGTGCGGATCATCAGCGAATAATGCCGTTGTTCCCGGCACGCCGGGTGGTGGTCTGCCGGCTCAAGCGCTATACCGACGCGCTCCCGACGGCAGAATACCTGCGTCAATCCGGAATAACTGCGTTTGTGCAGCAGGAATTAATCGGCGGGGTGATGTATGCGTCGCTGCCGTCGCCGGCCAGCGGACCGGGAATCGACTACTCGGTCTTGGTGCCCGAGCCGCAGGCTGAAAGCGCGCTGACCCTGCTCGCGACCTTTCCCCCTGCTGCAGCCCCCGACGATCCCGGACCATGGGGGTTTCTCGGCGGCAATCAGCGTCTGCGCCGGTTCTGGCGCTGGGCGGTACGCTGCGCCCTGCTGGTGTGGTTTGCCGATGTCCTGCTGTCGTTGCTGGGATGGTTGGCCGGCTAACGCCCGACCGCGCGCAGCAGCTGCGCGACCTTCGCCATATCCTTGATCCCCGGGGCTGACTCCACTCCCGACGCAAGATCAAGCACATCGGGATCAGCCGCCGCCACCCCCGCCGCAGCGTTGTCCGGGGTGATGCCGCCCGCCAGCAGCAGGGGGCGCTGCCGCGGCACCGCGGCGAGGCGCGACCAGTCGAATGTCTGTCCCGTCCCGCCTGCCAGCGCGCTGCTCCCCGCATCGAACAGCCACGCCGCCGCACCGGCGTAGTCCTGCGCCTGCGCCGCCGTGAATGCCGCGTTCACCTTGAATGCCTTGAGGTATGGCAGCGCGAGCGCCGCAGCGTAGGCCGGCGTCTCGCTGCCGTGCAGCTGCACGAAATCGAGCCGGCAACGGTCCGCAAGATCGCGCACCCGCCCCGCATCCTCGTCGACGAATATCCCGACCGTGCGCGCCCCGCCGGCCCGCGCCGCGGCCGCCACCTCCGCCCCGCGCGCCGCAGCCACCGACCGCGGCGACGGCGCATAGAAATTGATGCCGATATAATCCGCGCCCAGCGCCGCGATGGCCTGCGCCTGCGCCGGCTGCGTCACCCCGCAGATCTTCACCTCGACCCCGGACCCGCGCCGCAACCGCGTCAGCGCCGCCGCCGCATCGGGCTGCCGTGACAGCGCGGTCCCGATCAACGCCGCCCGCGCCCCCGCGCGCCGCACCCGGGCAAAATCCGCACCCGTCTCAATCCCGCTTTCGCTGATCAGCAGTGTCCCCGCCGGCACCTGCGCCGCCAACTTCTCGGTTGTCGCCAAGTCGATTTTCAGCGTGCGCAAATCGCGGTTATTGATGCCGATGATCGCCGCCCCCGCGCGCACTGCCCGGTCGAGTTCTGCCGCGTCATGCACCTCAACCAGCGCGTCCGCACCCACCCGCTGCGCCGCAGCGAGCATCAGCGGCAATTTGTCCCCGAGCGCCGCGACGATGAGCAGGACCGCGTCCGCGCCGAGCAGGCGGCTTTCCAGCAGATCGAGCGGGTCGAGCATGAAATCCTTGCGCAGTACCGGCAGCGGCACCGCCGCCCGTACCGCGCGCAGATGGTCGTCGCTGCCGCCGAACCATTGCGGTTCGGTCAGGACCGAGAGTGCGTCCGCGCCGCCGCACTGATAGGTGCGCGCCAGCGCCGCCGGGTCATAGGCGCCCCGGATCAGCCCCTGGCTGGGTGACGCGGATTTGCATTCAGCGATGATCGCGCCGCGCCGCGCGCGCAGGGCGCCCGCCCAATCGCGCCGCGCCGGCAGATCCGGCAGGCGCTCGGGCAGCTGCCGGTTTCCCGCCCCGGTACGCTGCGCCCGCGCCGCGCAAATCTCCGCAAGCTTGTTCATGAACCGGCTGTGCTTACGCTTGTGCCGGGGCGGGCGCCAGCGCCCGCAGCTGGCCCAGCACCCCGCGTGCCGCGCCCGACGCAATGCTCTGCCGCGCCAGGGTCAGGCCGTCGGCTATGGTTGCTGCCCGGTCCGCCACCAGCAGGGCCGCCGCCGCGTTCAGCAGGACAATATCCCGCTGCGCCGCCGTGCCGCTCCCCGCAAGGATTTCCGTGATGATTTGCGCATTGACGGCGGCGTCACCGCCGCGCAACGACGCCAGTTCCGCGCGCGCCAGGCCGTGCGCCGCCGGATCGATCAGCAGTTCGCTCACCGCACCCTGCTTTACTTCCAGCGCGCGGGTCGGACCGGCCAGCGAGATCTCATCGAGACCGTCGCCGCTGTTGACCAGCAGCGCGTGCCGTGTATCCAGCCGCGCCAGCGCTCCCGCCATCAGGTCCTGCGCGGCGCGGGAGTAAACCCCGACCAGCTGGCGTCGCACCTGCGCGGGATTGCACAACGGACCGAGCAGGTTGAACACGGTGCGCACCCCCAGTTCGCGCCGCGGGCCGACCGCATGCTTCATGGCGGGATGAAAGGCCGGGGCAAACAGAAACGCGATTTTCACCTCGCGCAGCAGCCGCTCGACCGCCTCCCTGCCGGGGTTGATGTTCACCCCCAGCGCTTCAAACACGTCCGCACTGCCGCACAGCGACGATACCGAGCGGTTGCCGTGTTTGGCCACCGTGGCCCCCGCCCCGGCGGCGACCAGCGCCGCAGCGGTCGAAATGTTGAAGGTGTGGGTGCCGTCGCCGCCCGTGCCGCAGGAATCGATTGCATCAGGGGTTCCCGCATTCACCGTGACCATGGCCGTGCGCATGCCGCGCACCATGCCCGCCAGTTCCGCAGCGGTTTCGTTCTTCATGCGCAGCGCCACCAGCACGCCGCCCACCTGTGCCGGCGTCGCCTCGCCGCGCATGATTTCACCCATGACCGCGCAGGCCTCGTCTTCACTTACATCCTGCCGTTCCAGCCAGCGCTTCAGCGCTTCCTTGATCACGGTTGTCCTCCCGCCCGCCGATGTTGCCACCCGACGGCAAGCATTACCCCGCACCAGTCCGCCAGCACATCCGCGATTTCCGTTGACCGCCCGGGCACGAAAAACTGGTGGATCTCATCGGTGACGCCGTACAGCGTGCCGATCGCGATTGCCCCGGTCGCGCCCGCCAACGTGCCTGCCGGCAGCGCCAGCGTCAGCAGGCCGCCCAGCACCGCATACAGGACGGCATGCGCCAGTTTGTCAGCCTGGGGAAACAGCTGCGGCAGCGCCGACGGCGGCAGCGCCGACAGCTGCCAGATCACTCCCGCCCACACCAGCGCCGGGATGGCGCGCCGTGCGGCTGTCACGCCGGCGCTTAGCGGCTGATGATCTCGTATTCGATGCGGCGGTTGAGCGCCCGCCCTTCCGCGGTGGCGTTGTCCGCCCGCGGTTTCAGCTCGGCCAGCCCCTGGACAATCAGCCGCTCGGTGGTGATCCCGTACCGCTGCATCAGGTGGTCCTTGACCGCCTGCGCCCGCCGCAGGGAAAGCAGCCGGTTGCCCATCGCAATGGGAACATTGTCCGTGTGACCGTTGATGCGCAGCCGCACCGTCGGATTGTCCTGCAGGTACTTGCCCGTGGCCTCCAGCGCCGGCGCATACTGCGGCAGCAGTTCCCAGACGCCGTTCTCGAAGTATACCCCCTGCAGCACCGTCGCCTCCGCCACCCGCTCCTCGCGCGGATAGGCCGCCGCACGCACCAGCTCGCGGTAGCGGGCGATATCGCGCCGCAGCTGCGTCTCGCGCTCCGCATCGACCACCTGGTCGAGATAGTCGAGATAGGTTTCCGCCGCGGTCAGGAATGCCATGCAATCGTAGTAGTTCTCCAGATCATACGCCACGCGCGCGGCATAGACATTGTCCGTTGCGGCGTCCAGCAGGTTGCGGCTCTGGTCGAAGGTCAGCTCGCTGCCGACCTGACGCACATACGGCGCCAACCGCACTTCAAACTGCTTGACGAATTCACCGATAGACGCCTCGATAATGATTTTCTGGTTGGCCGCCGTCACCGGCCGCATCTGATAGTAATTGACAAAATCCACCCCATGCTCGTCTGTTCCCTCGAGCAGCGATTTGGCCCGGCCAAACTCTTCCGGGATGACGTGGTAGCTCAGCTTGACATCCTCCACCGGTTTGCCGTTGCTGGTCACGTGGAATTTCAGCTCCTGCACGTTGGCGGCATGCGCTGTATTGTCTTTCGCCACCTGCTCCATGCGGATATCGAGATTGCGCTTGAACATGTCCGTGTATTGACAGCCGGCCAGTGTCAACAGCATCGCCATAATCCCTGCCGCTTTCAGCAATAAGCGCATAGCCATCTTCTCCGGTATGCCGGCCCGCTGCTGCCGGCGAACTTGCCAATCATTTCAGCTTATCACAGCACCCCCAGGTTGTCAATAATTCCTTGACGATGCGCCCGGGGAATAGTATCATCGGTTTATGACCCATCCGCATGCGCCGCTTGAGGTGCCGCCGGTATTTCCGCGCCGGAGCCGGGCGGCGCGCACCCGCCTGGTTGTCATCCTGGTGCTGGTTGCCGTTGCCGTCGCCGGCAGCCTGTGGTGGGGCCTGCGCCGCAACGCTGCGCTCCCCGCCGGCAATGCCGGGAGCGTTCTCCTAACCCAGTCAACCCGCTGGTGCGGTGATGCGCAGCAGCCCGCCCGTGCCCCGGTGTGGCTCGATGCTGCCCGCGTGGCCGTCGCCCTGGGTCGGCCCGGCAGCAGCACGCTGGTCGCTATCGGGCCGGACGGCGGGCACCAGCCGCTGGTACCGTCCGCCACCATCGATCAATGGCAGTTCAAGGCCTTTCTCCCGGCGCCCGGTTGCGAACAGCCGGCGATCCGCGGGAAGTTGCTTGCCTTCGTCCGCAACGGCGATATCTGGCTGCAGCGCGAGGCCGCGGTCGCCGTTCAGCTCACCCGGGACGGGCAGGCAGGCCAGCCGGCCTTCGCCCCGGATGCCGCGCGCCTCTACTATGTCAGCCGTGCCAGCGGCCGTTTTGCCCTCTGGTCGACCGCCCTTGACGGCGAACAGCCCGAACTGGTGCTGGGTGACGATCATGCCGATTACGCCGCACCCGCGGTTTCCCCCGACGGGAACTGGCTCGCTTTCGTCAGCAATCGCAGCGGCACCCCCGACCTCTGGGCGATGCGGCTTGCCGACGGCGAGCTGTTCCCGCTGACTGCCGCCGCCGCCGTGGAAACCGCGCCCGCCTGGTCGCCCGACGGCACCATGCTTGCCTACTGCGCCGGCGACGATCGCAACAGCGATCTGTGGGTGGTCAACGCCGACGGCAGCAGTCCGACCCGCCTCACCGCCACCGCCACCTGCGAATACGCGCCGGCGTGGTCGCCCGACGGCACCCGCCTTGCCGCGCAGGTTGGCGCCAATGCCGGCGCCACCGTGTGGTGCTACACCCTGGGTTTCGCCGGCTACAACACCCCCGTCGCCCGCTAAGCGCGCATCACCTCAGCAGCATCCGGTGCCGCAACCCGCGACCTTTTCCGGCGCACGGCCGTAGTATTTCCGCCCGAACCAGAAAGCGAGATGCACCAGCCCGAGCATGACCGGCACCTCGACCAGCGGGCCGATCACCGCCGCCAGCGCCGCGCCGTGGTTGATGCTGAATATCCCCACCGCCACCGCGATGGCCAGCTCGAAATTGTTGCTCGCCGCGGTAAACGACAGCGTCGTCGCCTGCCCGTAATCCGCCTGCAGCTTGTGGCTCATGATAAAGCTGAAGACAAACATGATCACAAAATAGAGCAGCAGCGGAACGGCGATCAGGCCGACGTCCAGCGGCCTGGCGATGATATTCCCCCCCTGCAGGGAGAACATCATCACGATGGTGAAGAGCAGCGCGATGAGCGTCAGCGGGCTGACCGTGGGGATAAACGTATGGTCATACCATTCCCGCGTCTTCACTTTGAGTAGCAGGTAACGGGTCAGCATCCCCGCGATGAACGGGACGCCGAGGTAGATGAACACGCTCTTGGCTATCGAACCGATCGTGATACCCGACAGGTCGACGGAACCAAAATCGAACCCGAACCACTGCGGCACCACCTTGATGAACAGCCACGCATACACCGAATAGAGGAACACCTGGAAGATGGAGTTGAAGGCGACCAGCCCCGCCGCATATTCCCGGTCGCCGTCGGCGAGGTCGTTCCAGACAATGACCATGGCAATGCAGCGCGCCAGGCCGATGAGGATCAGCCCGATGAAATACTCCGGCTGCTGCCGCAAGAACAGGAACGCCAGCACGAACATCAGGATCGGGCCGACGATCCAGTTCTGGATCAGCGACAGCGTGAGCACGCGGGTATTGCGGAACACCCGCGGCAGTTCCTCATAGCGCACCTTGGTGAAGGGCGGATACATCATCACGATCAGTCCGATGGCGATGGGAATTGAGGTCGTGCCGACGGAAAACCGCTGCAAAAACTCGTTGACACCGGGGAACAGGTACCCGCCCCCGATACCGATGGCCATGGCCAGAAATATCCACAAGGTCAGATACCGGTCGAGAAACGACAATCTGCCGCTTACCTTCGCCATGATTTCCTCCTCTGAACTCCGGGCCGCCGCCTGCGCGGTTCGCTCAGTTGCACCCGGCACCGGAGGCGCCGCAGCCGCCCGACGACCCGCAGCCGCTGGTGCGCAGGGTGGAGATAAATGCCTGAAATAATCTTTCCGCAGTGATCTCGCCGGATACCACCGCCATGCCTTTGCCCTTGGACGCCACGATCACTGCCGGCGCCGAAATCTGGCCGGCGATCTGCGCATAGCCGGCAGCATGCACCGGCAGCGTATACGCTCCGGTCAAGAGTTCATACGATTTGAGGGTCTGCTGCACCGCCCGCACGGCGCTGCCAATCGTGTCGCTTGCCGCCGGCGTGTCGGCACCGGGAACATACACGAACACCGCATCATGCTGCAGGGCGCACGTATTCAGGTCAGCCAGGGAGGTTAGCATCGTGCCCAACCCCGCTGTGTCAGCCGGCACCCCAGCCACGATGGTATCCGTGCCGGTGATCATAACCGCCGGCGCTGTCACAACCGGCAGCGTATCCGCCCATGCCGTGGTGAACAGCAGCCCATTGGCACACAGTGCCGCCGTCACCACGGCCACCGCCTTCCTTCGCCAATCCCGCCCGCGATGATTCATGGTTCTCTTCCCTCCCGCCCTGGTGCGGCTATGGCTTCGTTTTGTCCCCGCAACCGCAGGAGCAGCCGCACGCCGGGGCTTCCGGCTTGCCGGGCGTGGTTCCGGTAACCGCCGGTTCGCTTTCTTTCACTTCTTCGATCCGCAGATCACAGCAACCCTTCTTGCTGCCGCCAAACAGCCAGCCGAATATGCCCTTCTTTTCCTCAGCCATACTCCACGCTCCTCAGATGATGTTGAAAGCAAATCCCGCCGCCACTGCGGTCGAGAATACCATTGCGACAAACACCGCCACCAGCCGCGTTTTGAAAATGGCCGCCAGCATCCCCATCTCCGGAATGCTCATGCCGGCCCCGCCGACGATCAGGGCAATGACCGCCCCCATGCTCATCCCCTTGCCCGTCAGCGCCAGGGCAATGGGAATGACCGTTTCCGCCCGGACATAGAGCGGAATGCCGATCAGCGCGGCCGCGGGAATGGCCAACGGATTCTGCGGACCCGCCAGCCGGACCACAAAATCGCCCGGCAGGTAGCCGTAGATGGCCGCGCCGATGGCAACCCCGATAATGAGATACAGGAACACCCCGCGAAAATCGGCCCACGCGCCGGCAAAGGCAACGCGGCACTTGCCCCTGAACTCCGGCTGCCGCGCTCGTTCACCCGGACCGCCGGTAACGCGCACATGCCTGACATCTTTCGCCAGGCCGAGCATTTCCAGCAGCATGCCGCAGACCATCGCCGCGACGAAAGTCACGCCGCCATAGACCGCCGCCGCCTTCCAGCCCAGCAAGGCTACGAACATCGTCAGGATGATCGGGTTCAGCAGCGGCGAGGCCAGCACAAAGGACATCGTGGCGCCGAACGAAACCCCGGCCCGCAGGAACCCGAGCGTCATGGGAATAGTGGAACACGAACAGAACGGCGTCAGTGCGCCGAACAGCGCGCCCATAAAATATCCCAGCCAGCCCTTGCGCGAAATCCACCGCCGCAGCGTCACCTCCGGCACATACTGCAGGATCAGGCCCACGATGGTGCTGATCCCGAGAAACAGCACCGTCAGCTCAAGCAGAATCAGAACAAAGAACTGCAGGGTGTCAACCAGTGAATTCATTGCCGCCGGCCCGCGGCCCTTTTCGCTGTGCGGGGCGATGCCCGGCGGGCCGCTTCCGGCGCAGCGCACGCACACTGCAGCAGGCGCTTGCGGTCACGAGTAACCTGTGCCTGCCGGTTCAGGCAGTCCCGGAAGCATTCCTGCAAGCAGTGTTCGAGCCGATGCCGGGGATCCACCAGCCGGTAATACATCCACGTGCCGTGCCGTCGCGCCCGCACCATGCCCGCTGCGCGCAACACACCCAGGTGGCGCGAGATCTTGCACTCCGGTTCGGCCACGGCTGACGCCAGTTGGCAGACGCACGTTTCGCCATTGCCGGCCAGCAGCACCGCCAACCGCAACCGGATGGGATCCGCCAGCGCCTTGAATAGTGCCGCTGCCGCCTGCATCGCCCGCCTCCTTTATATGCGTATCTGCGCATATTATCATATGGCAGCGGCGGGATCAAGGCAATGCGCGGAAACCCTCATGCACGGCTGTCCGCCGCGCCGCCGCCCGGGAGCGGACGGCACCATGCCTCCGGCGCCGGTCGCACCCCGTTCACGACTTGACCGCCACCACCGCCGCCACGAACAGGAACACCACGCCTGCCCCGCGGCGGAAGACCAGGGCAGTAACGCCCAGGGCGTTGGCCGCCAGCAGACGCTTGACCAGCGCCACACTCGTGCCACCGATGATAATGGGCAGGCAATGCGCCAGCGCAAAGATTACCGTCAGCACCAGCCCGCGCCAGAACGACGCCTGCACCGCGATCAGCGCGAGGATGGGCATCATGAACCCGAACAGGCACGGCCCCGAAACCGCACCGTAACCGAGTCCGAGCCCGAGCGCGCCCAGCAGGCCCTTGCGCCCCGGCTTCGGCTGCAGGCGCGACAGAAATCCAAGCGGCAGCCGGTCGAACAGCGCCAGCGCCACCAGTACCAGGATCGCCACCAGCAGCCATTTCCAGCCGCCGCCGATGTCGCCCATCACCCGCCCGAGCGCGGCGGTAACCAGGCCCACCGCCGTGATGGCAAGGAATATGCCCGAGCTGAACACCGCGGAAAACCAGAACGCGCGCCTGGTTTTTCCCTCTTCCTCGTAGCCGCCGACATAGCCGATAATCAACGGGATGCTCGCCAGTGAGCAGGGGCTGAACAGGATGCTCACCAGCCCCCAGAGAAACGCCGCCCAATAGGCGGCATAACCGTCAGCGGTCAGTCCGGTGGCAACCCACAGGAGGCACTCGTCAAGCATTACCGCACGCCCAGCTGCTGGAAGATTCGAACGATGTCTTCCTTCGGCAGGAACCCCTCATGCCGGCTGACCTCATTGCCGCTGGCGTCGAAGAATATCTGGGTCGGGATCGAGCGGATGCCGTACTGCTGGGCCGCCGCCATGTTCTCCGACAGGTCAATGACCTCGACCACCACCCGCCCCGCGTATTCCGTTTTCAACTGCTCCAGAATGGGCGCCATCATCTTGCAGGGAATGCAGGTCCCGCGCCCCAGATCGACCAGGCGCGGCAGGCGGGCCGGCGCCGCCGGCGTTACCGTTGCCGAACCCGTCGTTGTCGTGGCGGGACGTGCCGGTGCCGCCGCCGGAGTGATTGCCGCCGTCGCTGTGCCCGGCACCGGGTCGGGACAGGTCTCGCCCGTTGCCACTGCCGCCGCCGGGGTAGCCGGCGCTGCCACCGACGCGCCGGGGTCAGCCGCCTGCTCCTGCGGTGCTGCCGGGCAACCGGTAATTATTGCCGCCATGACGATCAACGCCGCAACTGCAATTCCGTTTTTTACCCGCAGCATGACGCACCTCCCACGCGCGGCAGCGCCCAGGCCAGCGCCTGTCTGGTCTCCGCGTCGATATTCGCATAGTCGTGCGCCTTCTTGACGCCCGCATCCGTAACCGTCAGATGCACCGCCGGCGACAGGTTGTGCCGCGCAAAAGCCTTTTTGCCGCACGCCACCGGGCAGCCGTCAATGACCACCGTCCGCGCCGCCCGGGCGCTCGCGATGAACCCGCTGATGTCCGCGCCGATGCCCGCAAGGCAAAAGGCGTCGCCCTTCCCCATCTCGTCCAGCGCCAGCATCAGGCGATTCGCAATCTGTCCGGTATTCGCCGCACCCGAACACGCCGCAATCAGCGTCTTCTCGCCCCCGCAGCAACATCCGCCTTGTTCCGCCATGATCATTTTCCTTTCTCCGCTACAGCAGCGCCTTGATTTCTTCCGCCGTCAGCACCTTGCCGACGCTTTTCACCGTGCCGTCAATCGCCAATGCCGGGGTCAGCATCACCCCGAAGTTCATGATCTCATTCAGGTCAGTTACCTTCACTACTTCCGCTGCGAGCCCCTTTTCCTGCACCGCCCGTTCCGCATTGGCAGTGAGCTGCTTGCACTTCGGACACCCCGTCCCCAGAATCTGGATTTTCATCGCTCCGCTCCTTTTCTTATCCGGCATAATTGCCGAACAGCATTCCGGCAACCGTCGACAGAATGACAATCAGCATCACGAACACCAGCATCCTCTTGGTCCCCATCACTCTGCTCAGCACAATCATGCTGGGCAGCGACAGCGCCGGACCCGCCAGCAGCAGCGCCAGCCCGGGACCCTGCCCCATGCCGCTGCCGAGCAGCCCCTGCATGATGGGAATTTCCGTCAGGGTCGCAAAATACATCAGCGCCCCGGCCACCGAGGCAAACAGGTTTGCGCCCAGCGAATTGCCGCCCAGTGCGGCCGTCACCCATGCTGACGGGATCAAGCCCTCGTGCCCGGGCCGCCCGAGCAGCAGTCCCGCCACCACCACGCCGCCGAGCAGCAACGGCAGAATCTGCTTGGTAAAGCTCCATGTTGAATCAAGCCAGTGCTTCGTTTCGTCCGATCCAGTGCCCGCCAACAGCGCGAGCAGGCCGCTCCCCGCGGTAAACGCCACCAGCGGCTCATCCGGGAACACGAATGCCAGCACTGCCACCATCACGCCCGCCAGCAGCACTCGCAGCGGCTTCAGGCCGTACCACGCAGTCAGCACGGCCCCAAGGCCGGCAGCCAGCAGTCCCGTGATCGGCCATTTCCACTGCCACACGACAAACCACCACGCCACAGTTTCGTCCTTCGCCCAGTTGGCAAAGACCAGCACCGCGATCATCAGCGCGAAGAACGTCGCGGTCTGCCACAACGGCCGCCCGGCCGCAACCGGGATATCCGCCTGCGCCGCTGCCTTCTTCTGTTCTTCATGGCGGAAGATGCAGTGCATCCCCAGCCCTACCAGCACGCTGAAGACGACGGCGCCAACGGCACGCGCCACACCGATTTCGAAGCCGAGGATGCGCGCGGTGAGGATGATGGCGAGGATGTTGATGGCCGGCCCGGAATAGAGGAACGCTGACGCCGGGCCAAGCCCCGCCCCCATCCGCCATATCCCCGTAAAGAGCGGGAGCACCGTGCAGGAGCATACCGCAAGTATTGTCCCGGACATCGACGCCACGCCGTACGCCAGCGGCTTGGGCGCATTGGCACCGAGATAGCGCATTACCGCAGCCTGGCTGACGAACACCGAGATGCCCCCGGCAATAAAGAACGCCGGGACGAGGCAGAGCAGCACATGCTCGCGCGCATACCACTTGACCAGGAAGAGCGCCTCCAGCACCGCGCCGTCAAACCGCGCATTACCAACCGGCAGGTAGTAGAGGATGACGAACACCACGGCAATCGCCGCGAATATTTTCAGTTCATTTTTCCAGTCCATGCCATGAGCTCCTTATCTACCGCCGGCCAAGGCAGCAGGCCTGCTTCTTCACCCGCTGGCGCACCACCTTGGTCACGCAGCGGGAGAATTCATCGATGCAGCAGGTTTCGAGCCGGTAAATGGTTTCACGCCCCGCGCGCCTGGTCGACACCAGCCCGGCATTAACCAGCACCCGCAGATGCTGCGATACTGTCGACTTGTCGAGTTTGAATTTGGCTTCGAGCGCGCCAAAGGTCAGGTCGCCCCCGCGCAGTGCATCGACAAGCAGCAGCCGGACCGGATGCGCCAGCGCCTTGAATACCCTGCTGTGGATCTCTGCCATCGCCATCGTCAGCGCCATTGCAGTCTCCGCCCTGGTTTTGATTGTTGGTAATTATACAAATTGTCAAATAGTATGTCAAGTGCCCGCGGGTCAGGCCGGTTCCCGCAGGTTGCCGCCCCAAGCCACACGCCTGCAGCCGGCGCGGCATGTCAGCTCTGCAGTTGCTCCGGATCAAGCGATCGCTTGAGCGCCGCACAGACGGCGCCGCCGCACTGCCGCGCGAACGTCTCGCGATCGTAATATGACGGAGAAAAAGGGATTTGATGCCCTCGCAGGCGACGGTTTCCTCTCCGATCAGGCGGTTGTAGTACTTTGCCTGCGCCGGCTTGCTGTCCCAGAAGGCGATATCGACATACCATTATTCATTCCTGCATGAGTAATGCCCTATCAAAGGTCAAAAACGACCGCTGTGACGTAAGCAGGCAAACAGCAGATGCGGCGTACGTTGGAGTTTCCGGCAATGCCGCCGGGCGGTTTTGGCTAATTCCATAACGTTGGTTGCCGCGTAATTGGCCATGCGGTGGTATTTCAGGTCCACCCAGACATATTCGGTCGGGTTCAAGTCGGGCGCATAGGGCAATGGGATAACGGGAAAAGCGCAATCGCCAACTAAGCGGATTTGATTTTGCTCCAAATATTACGGGTGAATATGCACTGGCAATATCATTGACTAATGGAAAAACGGCCGTATAATATCATTGATTAATGGATTTTACTGCACTTATATATGGCTTACTATTGGGTTGAAATATTCACAACCATACACGGAATTGAGGGATAGATGAACAGAAACATAGATCAAGAATTACTGAAGTGGCGCGATGATAATGAGCATAAACCGCTAATCCTACGCGGGGCCAGACAAACAGGGAAGACCTACACGGCGCGAACGCTTGGCCGCTCGTTTCGCAATTGCGCGGAAATAAACTTCGAGGAAAAACCGGCCGCCGGTGTGTTCTTTGCCGGGGAACTGACGGCGCAAAACATATGTGAAAAACTTGCGGCGTTTTGCGGCGTGCCGATCCGGCCGGGTGAGACGCTGCTGTTCCTTGACGAAATACAGGCGTGTCCGAACGCACTGGCCGCGCTGCGTTTCTTCCACGAGCAGATGCCGGGGTTGCATGTCGTGGCCGCCGGTTCGCTGCTGGAATTCGCGCTGCAGGAAACGCCGTCGCTCGGGGTCGGGCGGATCACCTCGCGGTTCATGTATCCGCTGACCTTTACCGAATTCCTCGACGCGGTTGGTGACGGCGCGCTGCTGCCGGTTATTGATGCGGCTGATTTCAGCCATCCGGTTGACGCGCCGTTTCACCAGCGCCTGTGCGAACGCCTGCGCATCTACCTGTTGCTGGGCGGCATGCCGGAAGTGGTGCGGACCTACGCGGAAACGCACGACATCGCGCGCTGCCAGCGGATTATTGACGATTTGCTGGTGGCGTTTCACGATGATTTCGGTAAATACCGGCGGCGGGTGCCGGCGGCCCGGCTCAACGAGGTGTTCCGCTCCGTGGCGGCTCAGACCGGGACGAAATTCTTCTGTTCGTCGGCGAATCGCGAGTTAAAGTCGACGGCAGTGCTGAATGCGCTCGCGCTGCTGGTGAAGGCGGGACTGGCGCTCCAGATATGTCATTCGTCGGGACGGGGTTTGCCGCTGGGCGCGCAGCAGCAGTCGCGCAAGTTCAAGGCGATGTTGTGCGATATCGGGCTGCATCAGTGCTTGCTCGGGCTCGATGTCCCCGCGCATTTGACGGCGAATGAAATTGCGCTGGTGAACGGCGGCAGTGTGGCGGAGTTGTTCGTCGGCCTGCACTTGGCCGCGCATGCGCCAGCCCATCGCCGTCCGGAGTTGTTTTACTGGCACCGCGAAGCGCGGGGCGCGAACGCGGAAGTCGATTACCTCATCCAGCGTAGCGACACGGTGTGCCCGGTTGAAGTGAAGGCAGGCACGCGCGGCGGAATGAAGAGTCTGCGGCTCTTTATGAAAGAACGGAGCCTGACGTGCGGGTTCCGCGTGGCCATGGAGAATTTCGCTCGGGTAGATGATGTTCGCATCCTGCCGCTGTATGCGGTCCATCGGCTGTATGAACCGCGTTTCTGCTGAACGGTCGGCCAGACCTGACAGTGAAATTGGAAGCGCCAGCCTGGATGAGGCCACTGCTGGAAGAGATTGATGGGGAGAACGTTTACTGTGCTTGATTTCGCGCGACTGCCGGCGAGGGAGCGGGCGGCCATCTTCGACGAAGTGGGTAGCTGCCGCGGCATCGGCAGCCATATTATTGAAGCATTGGGAACTGTTGGGGGATTTGCCGGGTTAATGGTAAACGGGTATCATGGAATAAAATTAAGGCAAGATAATGTCCTGCGATGACATTATCCAGCACCGATGCTCTGCCGCCGCCAGCAAAAAAACGCCGTACCCGCGTCGTTGACGCGCGCGAAATCGTGGCGAAGTGGCGAAGTTCAAAGTCATCGCCACCCACCAGGGGCATCTGCAATAACCGCCCCGCCATCCCCCCGCCGCGCGCGGGGGCTTGACAAATTGTGACAGACCGAAGATAATACCCCCGAGGTGATGCTATGCGGCAGGCAATCGCGGTTGGACAGAACAACGTGCTGGTGGCGCTGGCCGTCAATTTCTTCAAGGACGACGGCGCCATTATCGCCGACTGCCCGGCTCTGCAGCTCTGCACCAGCGGGAAGAATTTCACCCACGCCAAGCGCATGTTTAAAGAAGCTCTTGACTTGTGGATGGAGACCGTGCTGGCAATGGGCACGCTCGATGCCGCCCTCAAAGAGTTGGGCTGGCGCAACAATCGCGATGCCGGGTGCATGACCCCGAAGCGCACCAGTTATCCGCCGCAACAGGTCAACCTTCTCGCGCAGGATTACGTCTCAATCTCTCTGCCGCGCGCGGCCTAATGCCCAAGCTGCGCCGGATCAGGACCGCACTACTCATCAAGCTGTGCGAGAAGCACGGGTACCGCAGGGCCCGGCAGCGCGGCAGTCATGTTTCGCTCACCAAGCCAGGCGTGCCGCGTCCGATAGTTATTCCGATCAGACATCAGGAGGCGCTGCCGTATTTGATTGCCCAGGTCATCGCGCATCTCGGCATTACCATTGATGACTATCACAAGGAGATCATCAGGCTGTAGTGTCATTTCCCCGCCGCGTGCGGGTAATGTGGCTGGTTGACGAAGCTTTTCACCGCCACCGTTGACGGATAAACTTCTGTGTAGTCCAAAGGAGGATTATCTGTTTCAATGTATGCAATTTGATTTTCGCGACGAAAAGAAAAACGCAGACGAGCTAGTAAATCTTTTGGGTCGCCACAAACAACAGCAAAAAGAAATCGGCTCCTCACCACAATCTGTGGGTAATAGCGGGCTCCGGCAGCGCCCCGAGAT
>CAZFBR010000053.1:0-16883 GCA_964517215.1 uncultured bacterium | reverse complement strand
CGAATGGCGATTTCCGCGGTTTCCTGGTCGCGGATCTCGCCGAGCATGACCACATCGGGCGACTGGCGCAGGATTGAGCGCAACCCCATGGCGAAGGTCAGCCCGATGTCGGCATGCACCTGCACCTGGTTGATGCCCTCCAGCTGGTATTCAACCGGGTCCTCGATGGTGATGATCTTTTTGTCCGGCTTGTTGATCTCGTGCAGCGCCGAGTAGAGCGTGGTCGTCTTGCCCGAGCCCGTCGGCCCGGTCACCAGCAGGATCCCATTGGGCTTGCGAATAAGCTCGTCGAAGACCCGCTTGTTGTCCTCGATGAAACCGACCTGTTCGAGACCGAGCGATACCGCCGACTTGTCGAGAATGCGCATCACAAAGCTCTCGCCGTAGAGCGACGGCAGGGCGCTGACGCGGAAGTCAATCTCCTTGCCCATGATCTTCTTGCGGATGCGCCCGTCCTGCGGAATGCGGTGCTCGGCAATGTCCATGCCCGAAAGGATCTTCATGCGCGACAATATGGCGCCCTGGAATTTTTTCGGGGGGGGCGGATAGACATGGCAGACGCCGTCAATGCGGTAGCGCAGGCGGCATTCCTTCTCGAACGGCTCAAAATGAATGTCGGACGCACGGTCCTTCAGGCAGGTCATCAGCATCATGTTAACCAGCTTGATGATGGGCGCGGCGTTGGCGAGTTCCTCATCGCTCCCCTGCTTGCCCTGCTCGACCAGGGTCACGTCCTCGTCGCCCATCTCCGCGAGCATGTCGGCGATCGATTCCGCGGTGGCGCCGTACTGCTCGGCAATCTTCGCCTCCAGCTCCTTGGGGTTGACGATCACCGGGGCGACACTCGCCTCGCACAGCTTGCTCAGATCGTCAATGGCGCGCAGATCGAACGGGTCGAGCATGGCCATCTTGAGGAAGATCCCCTGCTTCTCCAGGGGCAGCACCATGTACTGCAGCGCGGTGTTGGCATCCAGCGTCCGGATCAGTTCGGGGTTGAGGATGAAATCGCCCAGATCAAGGTATTCCATGCCGACCCCGTCGGCAAAGGTCTGCCAGATCGCCGTTTCCGTGGCATACCCCAGGTCGGTCAGGGCCTGGACAAAGGGCTTGCTCTGCACTTCCATTTCCATCGCCGCCTGCGCGGCCTGTTCCTCGGTGATCAGCTCACGATCAATCAGCACCTTGCGCAGCTGGTCGAATTCCTGTTCGTCAGCCATGATTATTCACCTCCCCCCACGGTTGCCGGCACCGGCACCGCCGACTCTGCCGCCGCCAGCCCGGGCATAATCGCCACCGATTTCGGCGCCGGCGGCGTCAGTCCCGACGTCGGCGCCACCCGCAGCACTTCCTCCGCCGTGGTGATGCCGGCGCAGACCTTCTGCCAGCCGTCCTCAGCCATGCTCTGCATCCCCTGCTCCACCGCCTTGCGATGGATGATGTTGGCCGGCTGCTTGTTGACCACCAGATCCATGACCTCATCGGTCATTTCCAGCAGCTCATAGATGCCGATGCGCCCGCGATAGCCCGTCTTGACACAGTGCGGGCAGCCCTTGCCGTGGATGAAGGTCACCCCCTCCGTCATCTCCGGGGTGGCGCCCAGCTTGCGCAGCGTCTCCGGGTCCGGGGTGTACTGCTCGCGGCATTCGGGGCAGATCGTGCGCACCAGACGCTGGGCGCAGATGCCGCGCACCGTTGAAGTGAGCAGGAACGGCTCCACCCCCATGTCGATGAGGCGGGTGACCGCGCCCGCGGCGTCGTTGGTGTGGGTGGTGGAGAGCACCAGGTGCCCGGTCAGCGCCGACTGCACCGCGATCTCCGCCGTCTCCACGTCGCGGATTTCGCCGACGAGGATGATGTCGGGGTCCTGGCGCAGGATCGAGCGCAGGGCGGCGGCAAAGGTCATGCCGATCTTCTCGTTGACCTGGCACTGCACCAGGCCGTTAACCTCGTACTCCACCGGGTCCTCGACGGTGATGATCTTGTCGTCCGTGCTGTTGATTTCCAGAATGCCGGCGTACAGGGTCGATGTCTTGCCGCACCCGGTCGGCCCGGTGATCAGCAGCACCCCGTTGGGATTCTGCAGCTGCTTGAGAAATTTCTCCTCGACCGGTTTCTGGAAGCCAAGCTGGTCGATCTTGAGGATCATCGCGCTGCGGTCGAGCAGGCGCAGCACCACCGATTCGCCGTACATGGTGGGCATGGTCGACACACGCATGTCGACCTCGCTCTTGCCCAGCTTGAGGCGGATGCGCCCGTCCTGCGGCATGCGCACCTCGGCAATGTTGAGGTTGGCCATGACCTTGATGCGCGAGGGAATGCCCGACCACAGGTTGCGCGGCGGCGCCGGCACCGATTGCAGCACCCCGTCAATGCGCTCGCGGATCTGCATGGTCTTCTCGAACGGCTCGATGTGGATGTCCGACGCGCGATCCTTCAGCGCCTGCACAATCACCGCGTTGACGTACTTGATGACCGGGGTCTCCGCCGCCGCCGCCTCGCCGCCCGCACTGAGGTTGCTCCCCGGCGTGTCGGAATCCTCGATCATGATGCCGTCTTCGTCGCCCATGCTGCTGATCGCGTTTTCCAGGGTGTCCAGCGAGGCGTAGAGCTGGTCCTGCAGCGCGACAATCTCGTTTTCCGGGGCGATCACCGGCTCGATGTACTGCCCGAGCATCAGCGACATGCTGTCGAGGATGGTGATGTCGAGCGGATCCGCCACCGCCACGGTGATCTTCTCGTCGGTCTTTTCGATCGGCAGGATCTTGTGCTTGCGCGCGACCTTGTCCGGGATCAGCTTGATCAGCTCTTCATCGACATTGTAGTCGGCCAGGCGCACATAGGGGATGCCCAGCTGCGCCGACAGCGCCGCCGCGATCTGCTCGCCCGTGACGTACTTGTAGTAGATCAGCACCTGCCCGAGCCGCGCGCCGGTTTCCTTCTGCCGGCTCAAGGCCTCGGTCAACTGCTCGGGCGCAATCACCCCCGCGTCGATGAGGATGTCGCCCAGTCGCTTGCGCTGAAACCCGCCCATGGCTGTACCCTGTCAGACCCCGGTCACTTGCCCGCCGCGGCCAGATGCTTGCTGATCGTCGCCATCACCTTGCCCACTTCAAACTCCAGCAGGTCGGTCCCGTCCAGATGGTTGTCAACCACCACAAAGGGAATGCCCAGCTGATGCAAGGCGTCATGATCGTCCTTGAGATAGGTTGCTTCCATCTCCTCGCGTGACACCAGGTGATCGTCGCCGCCCGCCGCCACCGCCGCCTCATGCCGGCGCACGTTGCGCGCCCAGCAGATGTCGAACGGGCAGAAAATATAGAGCAGCAGTGACGACCGCTTCACCTCATCGCTGAAACAGGCGCCGATCGAGCGCACCATGTCGGGACGGGCAAACTCAACAAACACCGCCTTGTCCGCCGCACGCTCCGCGGCAATGTCCTCGTTGACCATGGTCAGCAGCTTGTCCCACACCTTGGGATTGGTGACCAGCCAGCCGTCCGCACCCGACTTGCGCGACCAGGTCCGCGGCTGGCCCGCCGCCTCCGCCGCATCATCCGCGACAAAACAGGCGTGCAGTTTGGGGAAATCATCAATGCGCATGACCTGCCGCGCAATGCCCGCATCCTTGAGGCGCTGTTCCAGCCGCCGGTAAATCTCCGATTTGCCGCAGCCGGGCGTGCCCAGCAGAAACACCTGAAATGGCTTGCTCATGCGTTCGTCTCCGTTCCCCTACGCTTCCGCCATGACGCGGTCGAAAATCGCCTTGATGTAGCGCGACTCGTCCAGCATGATCTGCCGGCCGTTGATCAGGTCGTCGCGTTCCCGCACCGCGGTCTCAATCACCACGGTCTTGACGCCCTTGCTGCGGAAGATGCGGAAGATCCGCGCCCAGTCGTCGGCCTTGAGCAGCCCGGCATCCTGATGCAGGGGCGGGTGGAACAGCGTCTTTTCCGGCACAAAATCGCCGATGTGAATTTCATTGTAGTAATGCGCCGGGATGTCCTCGTACGCCTTATCGGGCGGATAGGGGATTTCCGCGGTGGTCGCCACCAGGGTGAAGGTATGCGCCAGGTCGAAACAGTAGAAGATGTCGACCCCCTTGGCCCGCACCCGGTCCAGCATGGGCAGCGACTGCTCCGGCTTGACGTGGGTCGGATCCCATTTGGTGTTGTTCTCGAGGTGCAGGGGAATCCCCTTTTCATTGGCGTACCGGCCCAGCTCGACCAGCGACTTGAACAGGTTCTTGTCGCTGCTCTCCAGATACTTGCCCGTCGCCTGATAGTAGGGGATCGACCCGGGATGCATGACCGCACTGACGCAGCCCAGGTCCGCGGCAAAATCAAGGTAGCGCTTGAGCATCTTGCAGGCCGCCTTGCGATCCTCCTCCTGGAAGCCGCAGGTGCCGATGGCGGTGAAGGTATAGGGCAGGTGCAGCGAGAGGGTGATATCCTTCGCCCGCGCATAGTCGCGCGCCGCCGCCCGCTCGTCCGCCTTCATCCGCAGGAAGGGGTTGGGAATGCCGCCGTCGATTTCGACGTGCGTCATGCCGCACTCGCCCGCCGCGTCAATCTGCCGCTTGAGGTCCGCCTTGAACTTGATCTGGTAGGTTGCGTCCATATCCGGGACGGTCAGCTTGCCGGCGCGAAAGCGCTCCTTGTCCCTGTCCGGCATGTAATCGTACACCAGCAAATTGGTGAAGTTGCGTCCCAGTCGCATGTCCGTTCCTTTCCTGCCGTCGTGGCACAATCGCGGTCACCCGGGCGGCATGCACCATGCCGCCCGGGGCCGTTCCTGTCTACTCGTCGCCGCCGCTGTCCCCGCCGCGGTTGTTGCGCCGCGAGGAACCACCGTCACGCGAACGGCTGCTGCTGCGCTGCGGCATGGTCCGGTTTTTCTCCAGAATCTGCTCCTGGATATCCTGCCAGACCGCGGCCGTGCGGAAGCTCACCACCGGCACGAACTCACTCCCCTTCTTGACCGCCGGGAGCGTCACCTTCACTTCCTCACCGCGCCCGGACAGGTGGAACCCGTGAATCGCAATCGCATCATTGAAGGTCACATCCGCAAACCCGTTGCTGATGTGCACGTTGGTGACCTTCAGTTCCGCCGCCGTCCCCTTCTCAAAGCTCCCGTTGTCGGCAAACGCGAGGATGGCCGCCGTCAGGCGGTCAACTGCCGTCGCCGCCTTGCGGAACGGTGCGCGCACATGCGCGAAGAATTTCGGCTCGCCCCCGTCGCGGGAACGGCTTTCGCTGCCGGGGAACTTGATTTCGCCGCCGTCCGCCGTGATGCCGCTGACCACGATTTCATTCCACAGCGTCACGCTGAACCCGTCGCCAGCCTTCTCGATTTTGCTGATATACACGTCGCCGGCCGGCGCGCCGTCGCCGCTGTCGCCACCTTCGTCGCCGCCCGTGCTGCGCTCCGACAGCTTGACCTCGGCCGGATCAAGCCCCGCTTCGGCCGCATAGGCCGCGAGCAGCGCCTCGTCAATCTTCTTCTTCGTCGCCGCATCCGTCAGCGCCACCGACGGCAGGTATTTGCTTCCCTGCTTCTTGCTCGGCCAGGAGATGAAGTAGCCGTCGCCGTTCTTGCTCTTGATGATGCGCAGGCCCGTGATCTTCAGCCCGTCATTCAGCACCACTTCCGCCAGCACCGTCGGCGGCCGGACACTGCTCGCGCTGCTGCTGCCGCTTGCGCTGCTGCCGCGTTCACGCTCGCCGCCCGTCGCACGTTCCTCGTTTGCATTCTCCGCCGCCCGTTCACGGGCAACCGCCTTGACGGCCGCCCGGTCGCCCCGGTCGTTGCGGGACGACGACCGGCGGTCGCCGCCGGCATTGTCGCCGCTGTTCGCCCGCGGCTGGATGATGGTGATGGCAATGCCGCCAAAGGTGAACGGCTGGAATTCCTTGGTCACCGCCGGAATCGACCCGCCGCCCGCCACCGCCAGCACCGCCGCCTCGATGTCGCTCAGCAGCGTCTTGCCGTCGTCATTGTCCGCCACCAGATACGACTTCGGCGCGCCGCTTTTCGGCTCGAACGCCGGCAGCGTCACCTTGTCGCCACTCACGGTAATATTGGCAATGGTCAGCGTCTTGTTGACCGTCACCGCGTAGCTGCCGTTGTCTTCCTTGCATTCGGTCACCGTGAAGCTTTCACTCCCCTTCAGCTGGGCCACGCCGCCCGGCGGCACTGTTTCCCCGCCGCCGCAACTGCAACCGCCAATCAGCAGCAACCCCGTCAGTACGGCCACCAGCATCATCAGCAACGCCTTGTTCATTGCCTTCGCTCCTTCATCCGCGCACCGGGCGCGTGAATTGAATTACTGTTTCAGGTATTTGCCCGCCAGCAGCGCGAGCTTCTTGCGCGTCGCCGGCGGCACTCGTTTCGGGTCCGACATGATCGCCCCCGCCAGCGCGTGCCGGCAGGAGCAGTCCGCCGCGTCCAGCGCGGCGATGAGGCGCGGCAGCATGCGCTTCGCCGCCTGCACGTTGTGGGTCATCGTCGCCACCACCGCGTCGGCGGTGACATGCTCCTCGTCTTCCTTCCAGCAGTCGAAATCGGTCACCAGCGCAATCACCGCGTAGCACATTTCCGCCTCGCGCGCGAGTTTCGCCTCGGGCATGCAGGTCATGCCGATCAGCGCGGCGCCCCAGCTGCGGTGCAGGTTCGATTCCGCCCGCGTCGAGAACTGCGGACCCTCCATGCACACATAGGTGCCGCCGGCCGTCACTGCGATTTTTTCGGCTTTCGCCGCCGCCACCGCCGCCCGTCGCAGCCGGTCGCAGAACGGGTGGGCAAATGCCACATGCGCCACCACGCCGTCGCCGTAGAAGGTCCCCGGGCGACGGAAGGTCTTGTCGATCACCTGGTCGGGCACCACGAAATGCCGCGGCGGCAGCGCCGCCTTCAGCGAACCGACCGCGCTGAAGGCGATGATCTGCTCCACCCCCAGCGACTTGAGCGCCCACATATTGGCGCGGGTATTGACCTCGCTCGGCAGGATGCGGTGCCCGCGCGCATGCCGCGGCAGAAACGCCACCCGTTTGCCGGCAATCTCGCACACCGCGATGCTGTCCGAAGGGGCACCGAACGGGGTTGTGAGCTTCACCTCGCCCAGCTTCTTCACCCCGTCGATTTCATAGATGCCGCTGCCGCCGATCACCCCGATCGACGCCGTCAGCCGTTTCGCTTTCGCCATGATCTACTCCTTTTCCCAGCCCATCGTTTTCCGCCGTTCTTTCTCCTCGGCGGTCGGATTCGTCTTCATCGCCAGCGCCGCCAGTTCGTTCAGGTAGGTGAGCAGGTCAAGCAGGTTCTCGTGGAAGGGGATGGCCGGCACGCGCGCCTTGATTTCCGCCGCCACCGGGTGGCCGCCGCCGGTGATGAGTTCCTTGTGCTCCTGCCCGTGCTTCGCCAGCAGGCGCTGGACCACGCCCTGCGCGATCTTGCCGAGATGGATTTCCTTGCCGCTGTCGCCCGCCCCGCGCAGGCAGAAATGCGTCGAGCCGTCGGCCAGCAGGTTGGCCATGATGATCGCCGACGGGCAGCCGCAGCGCGCGGCCAGTTCGCCCAGCTTGACCGAACCGAGCATGGGCAGGAGCGCCACATTGTTGCCCATGAAGAAAAAGAGCTGGGTGCTGCCGAAGCGGATGAGCGGCAGCGAGGTGTCGAGAAAGCCGCTGACCTTGTCCCAGTCCGCCTGATAGTACCGCCACAGCTTTTCCACAATTTCGCGCTGCTCGAACTGGCTGATCACCGCCGGCAGCGAATCCGCCGCCATGAGCGCCTCCGGATTCTGCGCCGCATTGAGCAGCACATCCAGCGTCAGCTGCGGCTGGTCGACCTCAGCCAGCGCCGGCTCGCGGTCGTTGTAAAAATACTGGAAGCCATTGCCGCACATGGCGGATACCAGGTCGGCGGCCTGCGACAGCAGGCAGGTCTTCTCCCGCTGGCTGACGTCAAACCAGGTCGGCCGGCCGCCGCTGAACGGCGTCAGCCAGCGCTGCCAGCGGGGCGCCACCTCGTCGTAGAACGCCTTGACATAGGGCGAAGCCGGCTGGCCGGTCACCGGCTCAACCGCCCAGTCACCCTTCATGCCGATCAGGGCAAGAAAATCCATGCCGTCATCGCGCACATCCAGCGCGGTGGCGAGATTGTGCAGCAGAAAGGCCGCACAACACCACGCGCCCGGGCTGTAGACGGTAATCCCCTCGGCCTCGCCGCCGATCTTCCAGTGATGGTCGATCACCAGCACCTGCGGCACGTATTTTTTAAAATTCCCGTAATAACCGATGGTGCCCTTGTCGCAGATCAGCATGACGTCGGCGGGAAATTCCCGGATGTCGGCCGCAACCCGTGACTCTTCCAGTTCGAACGTCGGCGGCAGCAGGATCCGCGCCTCGTCCGCCCCCAGCGCAGCCAGCAGCCGCCCGGCAATCGCCGCCGAGGTGATCCCGTCGGGATCATCGTGGCTGTAGACCAGCACCCGTTTGCCTTTGGTGCCGCGCAGCACTCCCAGCGCCGCCTGAAATGCCGGCTGCGCCGCCGGTTCCTGCAGCCATTCCGCGTAGCCCGCCATGTCAGTTACCCCTCTGTGGTCCGCGTTCCCGCAGCTGACGCTGCAGGTCCTCCGCTTCGCGCCGGAAGCGTTCGGTCGCCTCCGGATCAAATTCCAGCGACACCCGGATGGCCGCCCCTTCACCCGCACCGGCAGGCAGAAACCGGGCCGGCAATTCCATCAGCGTCCGATTCTCGAATTCCAGCACCGCAATGCCCTCTTCGATCCGGTCAACCACCGCGAGTTGCATTCCCATCACGCACCCTCCGCCGGCCGAATATCCGCGAGTACTGCCTGCGGTTCCACCCGCCCCTGCCATTCCCGCAGGCGCAACATGTATATAATATCATACCGGGCGCCTTCTGTCAGCTGGCCGGCAAGGTCGGCCCGATTCCACGCCACCACCGGCAGCACCGTATCGGCATCGGCCAGCGACAGGCGCAGATGGTTGCGCTCCTGACCCATCACCGCATACCGCTGCAGGGTCAGCGCCCGGGTGGCAAACCGCGGTTCGCCGTTGTCCACCCCCAGCGGTTCCAGCGCCGCCAGGGCGCGGATTCCCGCCACCGTGGCCTCCGCCGGCGCAATCACTGCATCGATCACCAGCTGCGGGCGCGGCGCAAGCGCCGCCAGCGTCCGCGCCGCCGCCGCATTTAGCCGCGTGCGCAGCTCCGGCACGCGCGCCGCCGGCAATGACATTCCCACCGCCTGCTGATGACCGCCGTAGCGCGTCAGGAGGTCGTCCGCCTCCCGCACCGCCGCCAGCAAATCCCATCCCTCGACCGAGCGGGCCGTTCCCTGCGCCACCCCGTCATCGATAATCAATACCGCCACCGGACGGCGATACCGCTTCTGCAGCTGCGCCGCCACGATTCCGGTCACGCCATGCGCCACACCGTCGAGCGCCACCACAATAAACCGGTCATCACCGCCGCACTGCTGCGCTACCGCCGTTTCGGCGGCCGCCAAGTTGACCGCACCCAGCTCGCGCCGCTGCGCGTTCAGTTCCTGCAACCGCTGCACCAGGGCATCCGCTGCGGCGTCGTTCGCGCACAACAGCAGTTGCGCCCCCAGTTCATTCTCACCCATCCGGCCCGCCGCATTCAGCAGCGGCGCCAGGCCAAAGGCAATATCACGGCCCACCGGCACCGGCTCAGCCAGTGTCACAGTCCGGCGCAGCGCCCGCAACCCCGGCAGTTCCGGATTGCCCAACCCGCGCAGACCATGCCAGGCCAGCGCCCGGTTTTCACCGGTCAGCGGCACCATGTCCGCCACCGTGCCCAGCGCCGCCAATGCCAGCTGCCGGTCCCGCCAGGCCGCGGCATCGCCGCCGCAACTGCTGATCAGCGCTTCGCCGGTCCGCAGCGCCACCCCCACCCCGGCCAGCATGCGCTCGGGATAGCCACTGTCCGCGCGTTTGGGATCGACCACCGCCACCGCCGCCGGCAGCGTTGCCGCCGGTTCGTGATGGTCCGTGATCACCGTGTCGATTCCGAGCGCCGCCAGTGCCGCCACCTCATCAACTGCGCTGATGCCGCAATCGACCGTCACCACCAGCGCAGCGCCCGTCCGCGCCGCGAAGTCGCGCACCCGCGCGACATTGAGTCCGTACCCTTCCTCCGGCGCCGGGATGGTCCAGTGCACCCGTTCCGCCGGCAGCACCTCACGCAGCGCCGCCACCATGACCGCAGTCGCGGTCATGCCGTCAACATCACGGTCGCCGAACACCAGCACCGTTTCCTGCGCCGCCACGGCCTGCCGGATCCGGGCCACCGCCCGGTCGATATCCGGCAGCGCCCGCCATCCGTCCGCCGCCGGCAGCGCCGGCTGCAACCACGCCGCGGCCGCGGCCGCATTCATTCCGCGACCGGCCAGCACCGCCGCCAGCAAACGCTCACCGCCGGCGACTGCAGCCAGCGCCGTCAGGTCGCCGGCCGGCTGCGGCCAGCGCCAGGCGCTGCGATTCACAAGGCGCGCAATACGCCGCGAATCAGCTGTTTGAACGTTCCCTTCACCCGCTGTGAGGTTTCAATCACCTCGGCATGCGAGAGCGGCTGCGGCAGGATCCCCGCCGCCATGTTGGTGATGCAGGAAATCCCCAGCGTCTTCATGCCCATGTGCGCCGCCGCCAGCACCTCGGGCACCGTCGACATGCCCACCGCGTCCGCGCCCCATTTCTGGATCATGCGGATTTCCGCCGGGGTCTCATACGACGGACCCAGGGTGGCGCAATACACCCCCTCGCGCAGCGCGATTCCCTGTTTCTTGCCGACCTGCAAGGCCAGCGCCACCAGGTCGGGATGGTACGCCGTGCACATGTCGTAAAACCGGCTGCCCAGCCGGTCCGGATTCTCGCCCCGCAGCGGATGCGTGCCGAGGAAATTGATGTGATCGGTGATCAGCATCAGGTCGCCCGGGTTAAACGACGGGTTGGCCCCGCCGGCCGCATTGGTGACAATGAAGGTCCGCGCCCCGAGCATGAACGCCGTGCGCAGGGGATAGACCAGTTCATCCATCGGGTGCCCTTCATAGAAATGGTAGCGCCCCTGCAGCACGCAGACCTTCTTCCCCTCCAGCATGCCCAGCACCAGGTTTCCCGCATGCCCCTGCACATTGGAGCGCAGGAAATGCGGCAGGTCACTGAACGGAATCGCCTGACGCTGTTCCACCTCGTCACCGATTTCGCCCAGTCCCGAACCGAGCGTCAGCACCACCTCGGGTTGCAGCGCCGATACCGCGCGGATCGCCGCCACGGTTTCCTGCAGTTTGTCCTGTAACGAAGCCATTCGTGCGTTTCCTTCCGCCGCCCGAACAACGGCAGCCATGTCGTTATCGTTTGTCACCGTCGCGGCGATTGTCTGCTGCGGGATCACTGCCCGCCGGCACTGTACCACAGGCCCCGGCAAAAGGCAAACCCCGCCGTCAGCACGGGTGCAGCACCGTCCCGTCCTGCCGGTAGGCGGCCCCGCAGGCGGCACAGACCGGCGCCTCACCGGCGGGCAGTTTCACCCCGCAGCGGCACATCCACCCCGTCTGCCGCGCCGGCACCCCGGTCATCAGCGCATACGCCGGCACAGCTTTGGTCACCACCGCGCCCGCCCCGACAAAGGCATATTCGCCGACGCTGATCCCGCAGACCACGGTGCAGTTGGCGCCGAAGGTGGCCCCGCGCCGCACCAGGGTGCGGCGGAATTCATGCTTGCGCTCAACCCCGCTGCGCGGATTGATCACGTTGGTGAAGACCATGGACGGACCGCAGAACACCTCGTCTTCCAGAGTCACGCCCTCATAGACCGAGACATTGTTCTGGATCTTTACCTTGTTGCCGACCGTCACCCGGTTGTCGATGTAGACATTCTGGCCGAGGATGCAGTTGTCGCCGATCACCGCCGTGCCGCGCACATGGCTGAAATGCCAGACCCGCGTCCCGTCCCCAAGCTGCGCGCCTTCATCAATGACCGCCGTCGGATCGATGATCGCGCTCACTTGACCACCTCGTCCGGATGGGTCAGCCGACCGGTCACCGCCGAGGCCGCCGCCACCGCCGGCGACGCCAGCACCACCTCGCTCTTCGTCGAGCCCATGCGCCCGACGAAATTGCGGTTGGTCGTCGCCACCGCGCGTTCGCCCGCCGCGAGAATGCCCATATGCCCGCCCAGGCACGGCCCGCAGGTCGGCGGCCCGATCACGCAGCCCGCCGCGAGGAAGTCCGCCAGCAGTCCCTCGCGCATGGCCATGCCGTAAATCGCCTGGGTGGCGGGCAGGATGATGACGCGCACCCCCTTCTTCACCTTGCGGCCGCGCAGCACCGCCGCCGCGAGGCGGAAGTCCTCGATGCGGCCGTTGGTGCAGGAGCCAATCACCACCTGGTCGACCGTCAGATCGCCGCAGGCGCGCACCGGTTTCACATTCGAGGGGAGGTGCGGCAGCGCCACCACCGGCTCGAGGGCGCCCGCATCGAACTCGTGGACCGCCGCATACGCCGCGTCGGGGTCGCTCGCGTACGCCACGGGCGTCCGGCCGCTGCGCTCCCGCGCAAAGGCCAGGGTGGCGTCATCGGCGGCAACGATGCCGCTCTTCGCCCCGGCCTCAATCGCCATGTTGCACATGGTCAGCCGCCCCTCGACCGACAATGCGCGAATCGCCTCGCCGGTGAATTCCATCGCCTGATAGAGCGCCCCGTCCACCCCGATCTTGCCGATGACGGTGAGGATGTAATCCTTGCCCGTCACCCAGCGCGACGGTTTGCCGGAGAAATTGAATTTCACCGAGGCCGGGACCTTGAACCAGGTCTCGCCGGTGATCATCCCCGCCGCGAGATCGGTGCTCCCCACGCCGGTGGCAAAGGCGCCGATGCCGCCGTAGGTGCAGGTATGGCTGTCCGCCCCGATAACACAGTCGCCGGGGATCACAATCCCCTTTTCCGGCAGCAGGGCATGCTCCACGCCGCACTCGCCCTGTTCATAGTAATGCACCAACTGGTGTTTCAGCGCGAACTCGCGCACATATTTCGCCTGTTCCGCGCTCTTGATGTCCTTGTTCGGGGTGAAGTGGTCGGGAATCAGCGCCACCTTCGCCGGGTCGAACACGCGCTGCGCGCCCGCCTTCTCGAATTCCTGGATGGCGAGCGGCGCCGTGATGTCATTGGCGAGACACAGGTCCAGCTGCGCCCGGATGAGTTCGCCGGCATGCACCGCCTGCGCGCCGCTGTGCGCCGCGAGGATCTTTTCCGTTACCGTCATGCCCATGATCATTTCTCCTTTTTGTCACGCCAGGCCAGCAGGCGGTTGACCGCGTCCAGATAGGCGCGGGCGCTCGCCTCAACCACGTCGGTGCTCGCACCCTTGCCGCGCACCGTCATGCCGTCGCTTTCGATGCGGATATGCACTTCGCCCTGCGCGTCGGCGCCCTCGGTCACCGCCGCCAGCGAATAGCCGACCAGCTTCGGCGTCACGCCCGTCACCCGGTCGATCACCCGGTAGATGGCATCGACCGGCCCGTCGCCGCAGGAGGCATCCTGCACCGTCGTGCCGTCCGGCCGCTTCAGCACCACCGTCGCGGTCGGGATGGTTTCCGTCCCGGACGAGGTGTGCAGGTACGCCATGGTAAACGCCGGCGTGCGGTCGCTTTCCGTCTCCATCAGCGCGACCAGATCGTCGTCGTAGATGTCCTTTTTCTTGTCCGCCAGCCGCTTGAATTTGTCGAACACCGCCGCCAGTTCGTCGCCCTCGACCTTGTAGCCGAGCGCCGCCAGGCGCCCCTTCAGCGCGTGCCGGCCCGAATGCTTGCCCAGCACCAGCTTGTTGGTCTGCACCCCCACCGACTCGGGCGTGATGATCTCATACGTGTCCTTCGACTTGAGCACCCCGTCCTGGTGGATGCCGGATTCGTGGGCGAAGGCGTTGGCCCCGACGATGGCCTTGTTCGGCTGCACATTGACCCCGATGATCTGCGAGAGCAGGCGGCTCGCCGGCCACAGTTCCGTCGTTTTGATTCTGGTGGCGACTTCGAAGTAGCGGGCGCGGGTGTGCAGCGCCATGACCACTTCCTCGAGCGCGGTATTGCCCGCACGCTCACCGATCCCGTTGATCGTGCACTCGATCTGCCGCGCGCCCGCCGCCACCGCCGCGAGCGAATTGGCCGTGCCCATGCCGAGGTCGTTGTGGCAGTGCACCGCGATGATCGCCTGGCCGATATTGGGGACATGTTTCATCAGGTCGCGGATGCGCTGGAAGAATTCCGCCGGCACCGCGTAGCCCGTGGTGTCGGGGATGTTGACCGTGGTCGCACCCGCGGCAATGACCGCCTCGACAATGCGCCGCAGGAAGGCCTGGTCGGAACGCCCGGCGTCTTCCGCCGAAAACTCGACGTCGGCACACAGCGACTTCGCATACCGCACCGCCTCGACCGCCAGCGCCAGCACCTCATCCGGCTGTTTCTGCAGCTTCTTGGCCATGTGGATGGGTGAGGTGGCAAGGAAGGTGTGAATGCGCGGCTTCGCGGCATGACGCACCGCGCCCCAGGCCGCATCGATATCCTTCTGGGTGGCGCGGCACAAACCGGCAATGACCGGGCCCTTGACTTCCCGGGCGATCTGGCTGACCGCCTCAAAATCGCCGGGCGAAGCAATGGGGAACCCCGCCTCGATCACGTCGACCCGCAGTTTCGCCAGCTGCTGCGCGATTTTCAGCTTCTCCGCCGTGTTCATGCTGCAGCCCGGCGACTGCTCGCCGTCGCGCAGCGTGGTGTCGAAAATCCGCACGTAGTCCTTCGTTGCCATCCCCGTCCTCCCTCAGCCCTGCACCGGCGGTTCGCCGGATTCCGCCAGCATCTCCGACGCCAGCTTGCGATGCGGCCGAAATGCCAGCAGCAGCAGCGGCAGGGTCAGGTACAGGACCGCCCCGCCGAAATAGAACAGCGCCGGCGCCATAATCAGCACATAGCCCGTCGTCACCAGCAGGACGATCGATCCCAGCGGATACTTGCGCCGCAGATTCAGATGCTTGAAGCTCGGATAGCGCACGGTGCTGAACATCAGGTACGCCAGTCCGAGCAGCAGCCACGGCATGAAGGCGCGCACGTTGGCATCCGTCAGATTGGAAAACCGGCTCCCGTAGGTGTCATAGACCATCATGAACGAGATCGGGACGGAGGCCGCCGCCGGACAGGGCATGCCGGTAAAGCCCTTGCCTTCCTCTTCACCCGACTGGACATTGAACCGGGCCAGGCGGAGCGCCACCCCGACCACAAAAGCCAGGGTCACGATCCAGATGGTGTGCGGATATCCGGTCAGCCAGCGGACATAAATCATCAGCGCCGGGGTCACCCCGAAGGTCACGAGGTCCGCCAGCGAGTCGAGCTGCATGCCGAAACTCGACGTGGTGCCGGTCATGCGCGCGATGCGCCCGTCCAGTCCGTCGCACACCAGGGCGAAGACGATGGCCCAGCAGGCCTGCTCCCAGCGTGGGTTGGCCGGGTCAAGCAGTGTGTACACCGTCTGCATGATGGCATAGAACCCTGCCCCGAGATTGCCCAGCGTCAGCAGCGTGGGCAGCAGATATATGCCCAGCAGCTTCCGCCGCTGGCGCTGCTTCTTGCGCCCCATGCGCTATCCCTCAATCCGCCGGCGGCGGAGCTGCCGCCGCGACATCACTGCCGCCAGCTGCTGGCCACCCCTGGCACTGTCGCGGCCGCACCACGTCCGCCGGCGCTGCGTTGTGCGCCCCACGGTTAGCTTTGCGCCTCCGCCACCACCGTCGCGCCCGCCCGCGTGTACTCCCCGACCGCGACGCGCACCAGCCAGCTTCGCGGGACATAGACATCCACCCGCGAGCCGAAGCGGATCAGGCCCATGCGCGCGCCGCGAACCGCCGCGTCGCCGGGCCGCAGCCGGCAGACGATACGCCGGGCAATCAGCCCGGCCACCTGGCAGAATGCCACTTCCCCCTGCGCGGTCGCGAGCACGGTCAGCGTTCGCTCATTCACCGCCGGCGCATCCGCGCGCGCAGCATTGACGAACGCCCCGGGCGTGTGTTCGACCCGCAACACCGTGCCGTCCAGCGGCACGCGATTCACGTGCACATTGAACACCGACATGAAGATGGAGATCATCGTCATGTCCGCCGGCCCGCCGGGATACGTGCCCGGCCCGATGTACACCACTTTCCCGTCAGCAGGGGCGATAATCCCGCCCCCCGCCGGCTGCCGGTCGGGATCGCGGAAGAACGCGACCACGAACAGCGTCAGGCCGGCCAGCAGGATGGTCAGCGCGGGGAGGGCAGGCCACCAGGCCGCGAGCAGCGTGAGCCCCGCGCTCCCGGCGATGAACGGCAGCCCTTCCCGCGCAACCCCCATCGCTTACTTCTTGCCCACTTCCGTCTGCCGCTTGTGGATCCACGGCATCATCCCGCGCAGACGGGTGCCCACCACTTCGATCTGGTGCTTTTCGCCCTGCTGGAGCAGCTTCTTGAATTTCTTGCCGCCCGTCCGGTATTCCTTCACCCAGTCCTTGGCGAATTTCCCGTTCTGAATGGCCTTCAGTGCCTGCTGCATTGCCTTCCGCGACGGCTGGGCGATCACCTTCGGGCCGACGGTGACGTCACCCCATTTGGCAGTGTCACTCACCGAATAGCGCATCCAGGCGATGCCCCCCTCGTAAATCAGGTCGGTGATCAGTTTCAGCTCGTGCAGGCACTCGAAGTACGCGATCTCCGGCTGGTAGCCGGCCTTCACCAGCGTCTCGAATCCGGCGCGGATCAGCTCGGTCACGCCGCCGCACAGCACGGTCTGCTCGCCGAACAGGTCGGTCTCCGTTTCTTCCTTG
>CAZFBR010000052.1:0-17620 GCA_964517215.1 uncultured bacterium | reverse complement strand
TGCAGCGCCCGGCCCATCCAGCGTCGCGCCCGGTCCAGCGCCACCGGGTCGACACTGTAGGACGTGTCCAGCACAAACACCACGCAGCGGTTCCGGTTTTCACGGTCCCAGCGGATCCCCGCCGCCGCCAGCACCAGCAATCCCATCAGCAGCACACGCAGGGTCAGCGACAGGCGGCGGCGCCGCGGTGACAGGGCGGTATAGGTGTGGTAATGGACCCAGACCATCGGCACGAGCAGCAGCGCGAGCAGCAGGAACGGCGGCCGGGCGAAGGAAATCATGCGGTAAACATCCCGCGGTGGTACATCCACCACTCGAGCAGCAGCACCAGCGCCGCGAGCACCACGAACCACGGCCACAATTCAACCTGCAGTTGCCGTTCGCTGGCCTGCGGCTTCCGGTTGGCCGCCGGCATCGGCGCCACGCGCAGGTCGGCTTCGGCCTCATCCTGCAGCGACACTGCATACCCGATTTGTTCGGGACCGACCGTCACGGTATAGAAGCCGGTCTGGTCAGTGCCGGCAAACGCATAGCGGCCCGGCGCCGGCATGGCCAGTTTCGTGCCGTCCGGCCGGGCAAGGATCGCCGCGGCCGGCCTATCGACTGTGCCGGCAATCAGCTCGCCCGGGGTGATATTGTATTCCGTTCCCTCCGCCTGCGTCCGCGCCCAGGCGACCAGGTCCTGCAGAAAGACGGGGAACGCCACGCGCAGCGGCAGGTCGGAACGTTTGACCTCGAACCCGAACAGCAGCAGCCGCTGATAATGCTCCTCGCGCTCGACCACCAGCGGTCCGCCCGACCCGCGCACCAATACCCGGCCCGTTTCAGGCACTGCCAGCGGGTTGGCGGCCGCAATATAGAGCCGGTTCAGATTGCAGCGCGCCAGCAGGCCATGCACCCGGTCCCAGGCCACGACCTGCGGCCGGCTGTCAGCTGCGGCCGTTGTGCCCCAGCGGCCGGGCACCGGGGCCAGCACACAATGTGCACCGCCGACTTCGGCAGGCGGGCCATCCTCCTCCCAAACCGTAAGGTCGGTGGCATCCGCTGCCGTACTGTCGGCCGTGAGCAGCGTCACGGCAACGTCAGGCAGCGCGCTCAGCGACCGCGCAATCAGGCCGTCAGCCGCACCGGCTACCGCCACCCGCAGCGGCCGGTAGCGCCGGCTCACCAGAAACGCGACATTATCGTCCGCCAGCGCATCGTCATACGCAAGCTCGAGCTTCAGCCGTTCCTCGTTCTCCGACTGCACGGCAAACATCAGGGTCCGCCGTTCGCCCGCCTGCCACTGCTCCTCCCGCGCTTCAATCAGCCGCTCACCGGCATAGAGGCGCAGCATCGCCGCCGCCGGACCGCCGGCGTGATTGCTGACCGACACCAGCAGCTGCGGCGCAACGCCCGGCGCGGCCTGGCGCACATCGGCGCGCACGATGGCCAGGTTCGGCTGCGCGGTGCCGCAGGGGATCCAGAGCTCGTCCGCCTCCGGCGCATCACCCAGCGGCAGGTCGCGCGCTTCGCCGTCGCTGAACACATAGGTGAACCGGCCGCCGTCGGCCTGCTGCAGTTTGTGCGCCACCGCCAGCGCCTCAGCCAGCGCGCCCGACCCGCTCACCGGCACTGCCGCCAGCTCTTCCCTGATCCGCGCCCGGTCGGTTTCGTTGCTGACCACAACCTTGGGCCGCGGCGCGGTAATGATCAGGGTCAGGCTGTCGCGCGGTCCGAGCCCGTCGACCAGGCGCATTACCCGGTCGCGTGCCAGGGCAAAGCGGGTGGACGGTCCCTCGCGCGCGCGCATCGATCCGGAATTGTCGAGCACCACGATCAGGTCGGTGCCGTAAATGACGCCCGCCGGCACCGTTGGTCGGGCGTAGCCGATGGCCAGCAGGGTCACGGCCAGCAGCTGGAGCAGCAGCTGCAGGTTGCGCCGCAGTTTCTGCCAGAAGGCATTGGCCTGCACATCCTCAAACAGCCTGCGCCAGAGCAGCGTGCTCGCCACCACCTGACGCTGGCGACGCAGCTTGAGCATGTACAGCACCATGACCAGCGGCAGAAAAGCCAGCAGCCAGAGGCCGAGCGGGTCAGCGAACTGCATGGCGCACCATCAGGTGAGCACCCGCCGCTGGCGCAGGCAAGTCAGGACCACTTCTTCGAGCGGGGTGGTAGTCACCACGCGGGCATAGGCCATGCCGTGGCGGCGGGCAAATTCCTCAAGCCCGTCGCCATGTTCCCGCAGCGCTGCCTGGTAGCGCCGGAACAGGCGCGGACTGGCGGTAACATCCAATTCGGTCCCGGTCTCAACGTCGGCCAGAAGCCGATCGCCGCCGAAGCGCGGGTTGAGTTCCTCCGGCGTCAGCAGGTGCAGCATGACCACGTCAAACTTGCGGTGGCGCAGGTACGCCAACCCCTCGCTGCACCCGTCAGGGTCGAGGAAATCGGAAATCACCACCGCCAGCGCGTTCTGCGCCGGATGCGAACCGTAGCGCCGCAGGGCCGGGGTGAGGTTCAGCGTCCCGTGCGCTTCCAGGTCGCGCAGGAACCGGAGCACCGCGTGGATTTGCCGCCGGCCGCGGCGCGGTGACAGCGGCGGCGCCCCCGCACCGGGCAGTGCCGCGACGGTCACCGCATCGAGTCGGGCCAGGGCAATGTACGCCAGGGCCGCCGCCATGCGCGCGGCGGCGGTCAGCTTGCCCGGTTCGCCAAACCCCATCGAGGCGCTGGTATCGATCAGCAGGTGGAGATTGAGTGACGCCTCTTCATGGAACAGCTTGATAAACAGCTTTTCCAGCCGGGCATAGGCGTTCCAGTCGAGGAAGCGCGTATCGTCGCCGGGCAGGTAGTCGCGAAAATCGGCGAACTCAACCGATGCGCCGTGGCTGCGCGACTGGCGGATCCCCTTCTGCGGGGCCGCGCCCAGCCGGCGCGACAGCAACGTCAGCCGTTCCAGCCGGCGGAAGAAATTCGGCTCCAGCCCGAGCTCAAGCGCCATGCGCCGCCGTCCGGGCTACGCTGCCGGTTCCGGGACCGGGACGGCGGCAAGGATCTGCCCGATAATGTCGTCGGTCGTCACCCCGTCGGCCTCGCCGGCGAAATTGAGGATCAGCCGGTGCCGGAATGCCGGCAGCACAAACGGCCGGATATCCTCGACCGCAACATTGACCCGCCGGTCGCGCAGGGCGCCGACCTTGGCCGCCAGCGTCAGCACCTGACCGCCGCGCGGACTGGCGCCGTAGCGCACGTACTTGCGGGTGATTTCGGGGGCGTCCGGGTGGTCGGGATGCGTGGCCAGGACCAGCCGGGCGATATAGCGCTGCAGATGCTCCGCGGCCACGACCCCGCGCACCAGTTTGCGCATGGCCAGGACCCGGTCGCGTCCGGCGACCGCATGCAGTTCCGGCGTCTCCGTGCGCGTCGTCAGGTCAAGGATCGCCGCCAGCTCCCGCTCCTGCGGGAACGGGAGCGCCAGTTTGAAAAAGAACCGGTCGAGCTGGGCCTCGGGGAGCGGGTACGTCCCCTCCATTTCGATCGGGTTCTGCGTCGCCAGCACAAAGAACGGTTCCTCGAGCCGGCAATGGTCCCCCGCCACCGTCACTGTATGTTCCTGCATCGCTTCGAGCAGGGCCGACTGCGTTTTCGGCGTGGCGCGATTGATCTCGTCAGCCAGCACCACATTGGCGAAGAGCGGGCCGCGCCGGAAGGTGAACCCGCGCCGTCCCTGCGCATCCTCGCTGATGATATGCGTGCCGGTGATATCGCCGGGCATCAGGTCGGGCGTGAACTGGATGCGGCTGAACTTGAGGTCCAGTACCGCAGCCAGCGTGCGCACCAGCGTCGTCTTGCCCAGGCCGGGCACCGACTCAAACAGCACATTGCCGCCGCACAGCATGGCCGTCAGCAGGGTCTCGACAATATCGCCGTACCCGACGATCTGCTTGCCGATTTCACTCCTGATCGCGCTGAAGGTTTCGTGAAATTCGCCGATTTCCTGCGCCAGTTCCATGGTGTTCCTCTCGCCGTGCCGCATCGAATCCCCCTCCCGCCGGGAGAGGGCGCTTGTCTGCCCTGCCGTCTGCTGTCTCCGCTGCCGGCCCGCCCGCCGCACCCGCACCAGTCAGCGCGGATGCCGCTGTCAGTCAAGATGCCGCCGACGGGGTCGTCGTTTTGGTCATGCGCAGCGCGCCGCGAGCAGGGTCGCTGTCTGACTGCAGCAACGCGGCTGCGTGCTCCGGTCAGTGTGCGACGACCTGTGAAAAGTAGCGGCGGACATAGTCGCGGTGCGATTCCGGGATTTCCTCACGCTCGAGGGCGACGCCCGCCGCCTCGCGATAGCTGCGCGCGGTCGCCGCCGGCAACGATGCGTCCGCCCGGCCAAACCCCGGCGGCATCACCACCGACGTCACTTCCTCAAGCACCGCCCCGCCCTGGTCCGTGCCCGACGCCATCACTTCGCGCCCGGCCTCGCCGGCCAGCAGCTGCGAGCCGTAGATCTGTTCGTAGGCGCCGTACCGCGAAGGCGCGGCCTCCCGGGTCACCCCGTCGGTATGCGGCGCCGCGCCGCCGATCTGCTGCTGATTGGTTGAGCCCAAGCCGATCCCTGAAGCAGCACCTTCGATATGCTGCGGCCCGCGACCGGATCCCTGGCCTTGTCCCTGACCCTGGCCTTGTCCGCAGCTGTTCTGACCGGAATTGCGGCCGCCGTTTGGTCCCGCGGTACAGTCCATCAGGCGCGGGTCATTGTCGTCACGATTCTGCGCGCGGTCACTCGAACGCCGGCTGCCGGCATTGCCACTGCCGTTGTCATTGATAATCCGCTGCCGGGCTGATTCAAGCTGGCTGCCGAGTTCATCAACCTTCTCCCCCTGCCCCGACCCGTGCGCCGGGTCCTGCCGCGCCGCCTCACGCAGCGCTTGCGCGGCACCCGCCGCATCGCCCGCCCGCGCCGCCTGGGCCGCCCGGCGCAGCTGCTCGCCGGCAGTGCCGCCCGCGCGATTGGCCGCCTCCGTCAGGGCGTTGGCCATGGCCTCGCGCGTGCCGGCATTGGCCAGCCCCTGCTCCGCCAGCTGCTCGGCCAGCTGATTCATGCCCTGCGTCCACTCGCCGCGCCGCAGCGCTTCCGCCGCCGCCTGCGCTCCCGTTTTCGCCAGATCGTCTGCCATGTCCGCCATGGCACTGGCCGCCGAGGCGCGCGCGGCCTGTTCATAGGCCGCCAGGTCGCGGGCCAGCCGGTCGAGCTCGGCCAGGGTCTTGTCCTTCTCGTCAATGTTGTCACGCAACTGCTGCGCCGACGCCGCCAGCTCCTCCGCCAGCGCGGCAAGCTTTTCATCACTGCCGGCCTGCGCCGCTTGGGCGAGTGCCGCCGCCGTCTCTTCGATCCGTTCGACCGCAGTCACCGCCGCCGCCTGCGCCGCCGCGCCCATCGTCAGCGGCGCCGGCGGGTCGGGCACACACCACGCCACCGCACCGGTCGCCAGCAGCAGGATGACCGGGAGATACCAGCGGTGCGGCAGCCGCAGCGGGAACTGCTGCCGCCACGGCAGGGTCCGGCTCAGTTCCGCCACTTCGCCCAGCAGATAGCTGCCATGCGGGGTTGCCGCCAGCGCCGGCGGGCAACTGAACGCGGTCTGGAAACGGTCTTTGGTCAGGCAGCGGTCGTCAAGCCGGGCCGCGGCCGCCGCCATGGTCGGCACCCGCCGCTGTGCCCGCATGCCCACGACCAGGGCGCCGGCTGTCAATGCCAGGGCCAGGGTCAGCGCCGGCGACCAGGTCAGGTACCACAGCTTGTGGCAGAGGGTATGGAGCAGCATGGCGCCGGCACCGATGACCAGCACCTGAATAAACCGCTCGAACCAGAACGCGAACCGTAATCGCGCCCGGATCTGCATCAGCAGGTCATTCATCGTCCGCCTCGCGTCCCCGCGGCGGACCGCCGCGGCGGACAAACACCCACCAGCCGAATTTGAACAGCGACCAGACCGCCACTGACAGCAGGCCGTATATTGTCAGATTCAGGGTCAGATTGACGTACATGGTGTCGGGATTGTTCGGGCGGATGAATTCCTTAACAAACCCGAACGGCGACAGCACCTCACCGGAGAGCACCGTCCGCAGCCAGTACGGGACATTGGACTCCAGCAGTTCCGGCACCGCCAGAACCAGGAAAAACAGCACCAGCATGAGCACCGTTCCCAGTCCGACGATACGGCGGGGCCAGAGCAACAACCCGGACGTAAGCGCCAGTCCCGACCAGAACACCAGCTGGCAGAGGCCGAACAGGTAGAGCATCAGGAAGAGCCCCAGTTCCCTGGCTTCCCCCGCCACCACGCCGATCAGTGCCAGCAGCAGCGTCAGGGCGGTATAGACCGCACCCAGATAGGCGGGAAACGATAGCGCATCTTCGAAGAGCATGGTCTTCGGATGCACCCCTTCCGACAGCTGCTGCCAGAGCGGCAGCCGCTGCTGGGCCGGATGCGGGGGCCGCACCCCGAACAGAAATGCCAGGGCGCAGCAGTAGCAGATGGTCGCCCCCAACAACCCGAACAGTTCGCTGTGCGAGAAGGGCGTCTCCCACAGGACGGCGATATAGAAGATCAGCAGCGGCACCGGGAGCATGATCCGGAAAAGACGCCCGCGTTCACGCCAGCCGGCCAGCCGTTCGCGCGCGAACGCCAGCAGCAGCAGCGCCACCGCCAACATGCCCGCCGCAATCCCCACAAACGGCAGCAGTTCCGTGTGGGAAAGGATATTGCTGGTCGCCAGATTCCGCATCAGGTGCGACGGATTGTTTACGCTGAGGGGGAGCAGCCAGCAGGTCAGGAGATACGAGACAATGATCGCCGAAAGATTGCGCCGCACTTCGATGCCGACCAGGATGCATACTGCCGCCACCAGCAGGGTGAATACCAGCAGGAACGCCCAGCCGATGGCCAGCTGCAGCGGCGCCGCGCCGCCGGTGACGAATGCCACCGCATACAGCGGCATGCCGATAATGATCAGGATGCCGCTGAGGCAGAGCGCCACCAGCAGTTTGCCCGCCAGCAGTTCACCCGCCCCGAGGAGCGTCATGCGCACCATGTCGAACGTCTGCTGCTCGCGTTCCTGGGTGATCGCGGTCGCGGTGACTCCCGGGATGATCACCATGATCCCGATCAGCTGGAACCAGAAGAGCGCGCTGACGATCTGCTGGCCGACCCGCGAACCGCGGGTTCCGGCAATGCCGTACGACGAGTGCTCGCTGGCCGCCATGACCCCGACGACGATCAGCAGCAGCAGGTAGGCGGTCACCAGCATGACCGGCCGGCGGCCGCGCATCACGCGGCGCAGCTCGACAATCAGCACCGGGTTGCTGAAAAACCGGCCCGGCAGCTCGCGCCACCTGGTCTTCCGGTCCGGTACCGACGTCGCGCCCGGCGGGGGCACGGCTGCGGCCACCAGCCGCCAGGGCGCGCTGCAGAGGAAGAGAACCAGCCGCACCAGTTCCGAGCGGCGCCAGTCAAAGAAACCGGCAACCCGGCCGGGGGCCGGCGCCGGCGGCGCCGCCGGCAGGGCCGGACCGCTCGCGGTCCCGCGCGGCACGGCCGTCACGCGACTTCCCCCCTGGTCAGTTTCATGAACAGCCCTTCCACTCCCTCTTCGACTTTCCGGAATTGCCGCACGGCCAGGCCGGCCGTCACCAGCTGCGTGAGGATCTGGTGGCTGGCGTCGTCGCCGGCGACATAATCAACTGTGAAGCAGGCGCCGTTGCGTTCGCAGATCTTCACCGCGGGCAGCGCGGCCAGCACCTGTTCCGCCCGGTCCTCGTCACCGGCGACCTCGACCATGAACCGCGGGCATACCGTCTGGGCGGCGATAATGTCGCTGATCGAGCCGGAGACGAGCACCCGCCCCTTTTCGATGATCGTCACCTGATTGCACAGGTCGGCCAGTTCGGTCAGGATATGCGAGGAGACCAGCAGCGTCTTGCCCATCCGCTGCAGTTCCTTGAGCAGTTCGCGCAGCTCAATGCGCGCCCGCGGATCGAGTCCCGCCGCCGGTTCGTCAAGCAGCAGCAGTTGCGGGTCATGGCTGAGGGTTTTGGCCAGGCACAGCCGCTGCTTCATCCCCTTCGACAGTGACGCGACGTACGCGTCGCGCTTGCCCGTCAGGTCCGTCAGGGCCAGCACCTCATCGATGATCCGCGCGCGGTTGTGTGTTGGGATGCGGTAGGCGGCGGCAAAGAAATCGAGATATTCCCAGACCTTGAGATCGTTGTAAACGCCGATAAAATCGGGCATGAACCCCAGCCGCGCCCGCGCCGCATAGGGCGATTCGACGACGTCGTAGCCGTCGATGCGGATGGTTCCGGCGTCGGGCGCCATGAGCGTGGCAATCATGCGCATGGTGGTCGTCTTGCCCGCGCCGTTCGGGCCGATGAAGCCCATGATATTGCCCGGCTCAAGGGTCAGCGTCAGCCCGTCGACCGCGCGCGCGCCGCCGAACGCCTTGGTCAGTTCGCGGATTTCGAGCATCAGTCGTCCTCCCCGCGGTCCGCAACGGTCGGATAGACCAGATAGATTTCGTTGCCTTCGCTGCTGGTCGCCCCGTCAACCGGAATGCCCGGCGGCGTCGCCGTCCGCTGGCAGATGATGGCCGGTGAACCGCTGTCGCGCGACACCAGCTGCTGCATTGCCTCGCTCAGCCGGCCAGGCTGGCCGGCCTGCAGCCGATAGGTTCCGCCACCGGCATCATCCAGTGCAACGATGCTGCCGCGATCGACCAGGTATGCCCCCCGCAGATTCAGGTCGCCGCCGACCACGACTTCGCGGGTGGCGGGATGGTACGTCACGGTATAATCGACCGGCCGGGTCGCGCAGGAGCGGACGAACCGCCATGACCACTGCGCCACCGGAAACGGCTCAGTCCGGTCGGGCGCCGCACCGGTAAAGACGATCCCGTCGCTGATCTCCTCTGCCTGCTCGCCGGCGTACACCGTGCCGGCGGGGAAGGTGATGGCAAAGTCCTCCATCCCCGCGGCAAACAGGCCGGTAACCGTTTCCACCTCTTCCGTGCCGTTCACCGCATCCGCCATCACCAGCCGCATCTCGCGATGCAGGGTGCTGTCGCCCATTGTACTCCGCCCCGCCAGATACATGGCCAGGGTATACATCAGCGCAATCGCCGGGATGGTCAGCCACGCCAGTTCGCGCCGGCGGATCACGCTTAACACCCAGAAATTAACCGGCGCCACAATGATCAGATATGCCACCAGCAGGATCGCCATCATTACCAGCGGCGGCTCCTTGAGCTTTGCGGAACGAATCATCTGCTGGATCGCCTCGCCAATCCGCGCCGCATCGCAATGCGCCCGGTCGAGCTGGGTGGCGCCGTCCGTGCCGGTCAGCAGCAGGTTGATGGTCTTGTCGGCACTGCGAAACGGAGCGTCGCCGGGATCGAACGCCAAAAGACGGATCTCACCCCGTCCGTACGCCACCCCCCAGGCAACCGCCGGTCCGCCGCCGGCTCGCGCCGCAAGGTCAGTGAGCAGGCGGTCGGCCAGTACCGCATCCTGCCCGCCGACCGCCTCCTCCGCCTCACGCCGCAGTTCTGCCCGTCGCGCCCGCTCGCGCACCACATCCTCTTCCTGGTCCAGGCGGACTTCCCCTTCCTCCTGCTCCGGAGTGTCATTGCCGTCAGTCAGCCCCTCCCGCGTATATGCGGTCACCTCCCGACCGGACCGCAGCGTGCCAGCCAACCACGGCGCACTGGCGTCAGCAGGCAGGTCGAGCAGCGGTGCCACCTCCTGCTCGCCTGCGGTCAGGCCGGTAAGCGGGAGCAGCGGCGCCAGCCACGACCGTTCGAGCGCAGCCGCCGCGCTCCCGCCGCGCACGATCAGCAGTCCGCCGTTCGCCACCCAGTTCAGGAGTGCGGTGCGGCTCGCCCGCGGGATTTCCGCGTAGTCAAGATCGCCGATAATAATGACCCGCACACCGTTGAAGCCGATTGAATGCGCCGGCATCCGGTCCGGCTCGCAATGCGAATATGCCAGCCGAAAGCCCGGCGGATAGCCGTTCTGCGACTGGAGCATGAAGTTGTGGGCACCGGTCAGCGGCAGCGGATTGCGCGACAGATCGACGACATGCATCACGTCGTCGTTCAGCACCTGATCGATGAACTCGTTCTGGGTGAGTTCGCGGACTTTGGTCCCCCGCTGATCGAACAGGGTGATCTGGCACGACCAGTTGTCAAAGGGAAGGTTGGCAGTGAATTCGAGCTGATCATGGCGGTCAAGCGACACCGGAATCCGGTGGATATCCCGTTCGCGATGCCGCGCCGTGATGGCAACCATCCCGTCAAAGGCCTGCCCGGTCGTCTTGATCCGAATGGTGACGGGGACGCTCTGGCCCTGGGCGACCTTGCGGTCGATCCCCGCGCTGGCCGTCAATTCAACGGCAACGGCCGGGGCGCAGGCCAGCAGCAGCGTCAGCGCCAGCAGCAGCCGTTTCATCGATCGATGCGCCCGTCGCAGCAGTTCACGCCATATCCCCCGCGCCATCCGGCAGCGCGCTTAATATCATAGCATGACCGTATTCATTGCGCTACTCGCCCGGCCGGTCACAGCCATTGGTCGGTAAACCGGGGGGGCTGATAGCCGGCGAGATACGCGCCGGCGCCGGCGGCATCAGCGGCCACGTGGTAGCAGGCGCGATAGGCCGGATGGGTGAACCGTCCGGCAAACACCCGCTCGAGCTGGGCCAGCAGCGGGTCGTAATAGCCGTCCGTGTTGATGACGACAATGGCCTTGTCGTGCTGGCGGATCTGCTTCAGGGTAATGGCTTCCAGCAGTTCGTCGAGGGTGCCGAACCCGCCGGGCAAGGCCACCAGCGCGTCCGCGCGCGCGAGCATCTGCTCCTTGCGCGCGCGCAGGTCGGGGGCGACCACCAGTTCATCGGCCTGCTTGTCCGCGAACTGCTGGTCGACAAACACCTGCGGCACCACGCCGACCACCCGCCCGCCCGCCTGCTGCGCCGCGGTCGCCACCGCACCCATCAGGCCGAGCCGCGTGCCGCCGTAGACCAGCGTCCAGCCGCGCCGGGCGATCTCCGCCCCCAGCGCGCGCGCCGCGCGGACAAAGGCCCCGTCAACGGACCGGCTGGACGAGCAGTAAACGCAGACCGCGGTCACGCCCATATCACGCCGGGGCGCTCTCCCCGCCGGTGTTGCATGCGGTCGCCGGCAGCTGGCCGAACCGCACCTGCACCGACGGACGCGACAGGACAATGATGGTGAAGATACCCAGCACGGTGCCGAACGGCACAAAGATGCATAGGACGGCGGCTGTCACCAGACAGAACAGGTGCGCGCGGTGACGGCCCAGATGCCAGCCGGCAGCCACCGTCATCCCGGCCAGCGACCAGGCCAGCAGCAGGGTGAGCAGCCCCATGCCGAAAAACATGGCCCCGAACAGCGGCGGCGGCCGGTGTGCCCCCTGACTGAACCCGGTGAGCTGCAAGTCGAACAGCAGATCAGCACCGATCAGGATATGGAACACGGGAACACAGCCGAACACGAACGCCAATCCTGCCACAACATAATGGAACACCGCCAGCAACCTCAGCTGCTGCGCATCCTGGTCCATAGCCACGCCCTCCCGCGTCAGCGATAGACGCGATAGTCGATTTCCCGGAACAGGCAGTCCTTCCACTCGCAATCGGCAAGAAAGCCGCGGTCGATGACACCGTGCTTGAGCTGCTGATACAAGCGGGTGAACCGGTGCACATGCTCGCGCGTCCGCTTCATCGCATACGGGACCGCGGTCTTGTTGGTCAGGATGAACGCCCAGTCGCTCGCCTGCGCCAGCAGCAGTTCGCGCGCCGCCTGGTTCAGCGCCCGTCGCTGCACCGTGCCCGGGCGGGTGAACCGCCGCGCCAGTTCCTGCATGCGCGTCTCCGCCTGGTGCAGGTGACGGTACAGCCAGTCGTTCGTCCCGTTCAGCCACACCTCGCCGTAGCCCTTGTCGCCCCAGCTGGAATACGACGGCGTCACGATCTGGTGGCGCTGATGCCGGCGCAGGTACTCGCCCGGCGTGATGGTCTCAATCTCCTTCTGCAGCGTCGGGACCATGGTGAGGAAATGCTCGAGAAAGAGCGGGCCCTCGAACCACCAGTGGCCGAACAGTTCCGCATCGTACGGGCAGACGATCACCGGCGGGATGCCCAGCTCGCTATGCCAGTGCCGCGCCTGCTCCTGGCGGTTGAACATAAAATTCGCCGCATGCACTTCCGTCGCCGCCTGCGCCGCGGGCGGATCGTACCAGTCCTTCTTTCCCAGCCCGCAGTTCGCCGCGGTGATGCGATGGTATTTCAGGCCGGTATTGCGCCGGATCCCGTCGGCATGCAGGTACGGCTTGATGTATTCGTACGGGGCGTCGTAGCCGAGGTCCCGGTAGAATTCGCGGTAGCGGAAGTCGCCGGGATACCCCTCCTGCGCGCTCCACACCTGCTTCGACGATTCCGCATCGCGGGCAAACGCCAGCACCCCCGTCGGGCAGGCCACCGGCGCATAATTGCCGTAGCGCGGCCGGGGCTCGCCCAGCAGGATGCCGTGGGTATCGAGGAAGAAATAGCGGAGACCGCACTGCTTCAGAACCGCGTCAAGCCCGGGGTAGTAGCCGCATTCCGGGAGCCAGATCCCGCGCGGGCGGCGGCCGAAATGCTTCGCATAATTGCGGCAGGCGATTTCGACCTGCGCATAGACCGCCGTCGGGGTGAACATGTACGGCAGGAAGCCGTGCGTGGCGCCGCAGGTGATGATTTCCAGCACATTGGCGTCCTGCAGCCGGCGGAAATCGCGCAGGATATTCCCCCGGCAGCCGCGCCACAGCTCCAGGGCCAGGGCGAAATTGCGGCGATACATGCGCGCGGTCGCATGCACCCGCGCCTCTCCCCCCGCCGTGCGCGCCACTTCCTTGTCCGCCAGTTCATGCAGCTTGACCAGATGCGCCTGATAGCGTTTCTGCAGCAGCGGATTGGCCAGCATTTCGCACAGCGGCGGGGTCAGCGACATGGTCAGCGCATGCGTGCGCCCCGCCCGCCGCAGTTTCTCGCCCATGCGCAGCAGCGGAATGTAGGTTTCCGTCAGGGCCTCGAACAGCCAGTCCTCTTCGAGGAAATCGGGATGTTCGGGGTGATGGATAAAGGGGAGATGCGCGTGCAGCACGGGCATCACGTAGCCGGTGGTCATCTGCCCGCCCTCCCGCCCGCTGTCAGATTGCGGCGCCGGAACAGCTGCCCCGCCCCCGACCGGCCGGACGTACCGCTCGACGGCAGGTTCTCCGGCAGATAGAATTCCGGAAAGACCATGGCCGGTTGTCCCGCCGGCTGCGCCGCCACCCGGCCGCTGCCGGGCAGGCCCGACGGCACCGGAATGGTGAAGCCGGGGAAGCTGCGCCCCTGGCCCGAGGTGTAGGGCGGCTCGTAGTCGCTGATGTAGCGCCCGACAAACTGCTCCTCGCTGACGTACCACGCCGCGTCGGTGCGTTCGCTCGGCCACAGGCGCGGGGTGCGCACCGTATTGGACCGCAGCACTTCAATGGCGCGCCCGTCCGGCAAACGCAGGACCAGCGAGAATTGCACCGTCATCTGCGCGCCGACCTTGCAGTACCAACTCCCCGTTTCGCCCGCGACCAGACCGGTGGCGAACCGCTGGCTCCCGCCGTCGCGCCCCAGCAGCCGCCACGAACCCCGCCGCACCGCCTGCCGGCCGTAACGGCGGATCAGCGCCGGCAGCTTGCCGTCGGATAGCTCCCAATAGACATAGACCCATTCCGGATCGCGCACCATGGCGAACATCCGGTCGTCGTGATAGCGTTCCGGCAGGGTCGGCCCGTAATCGAGGTACACCCCTTTGCGTTTCGGGGCAGGTGGCGGGGCAGCAACTGCCGCCGGCTTTGCTCGTTTCACCCGCACCGGGGGCGCAACAACTACAGGGGCCGATCCCGGCCGGGCTTTCGCCGACTGCCGGCGCGCCCGTTCGGTCCGGCGCGCCTTCTGCCGGTCAACAGCACGGCGGCCGGGCGCCGGGCGCGGCGTGCTCCGCCGGTCAGAAGCGGCAGTTGCACGCCGTTCGGCGGGCGGGAGCGATTCCGCCTGGCTGGCACGGGTCAGTTTCAATGATTTGGCGCGGCGGGCAAATGCCGCGATCAGCTGCGCGCGCTTGCTCAGCGCCCGCTTGCGCGCGGCAGTCATTACCGGCGTGCGCCGAGTGGACGTGCTCACGGTGGCTACCGCACTCGCCGCCGGCGACACTGCCGTGGCCGCCACCCGCCGGCGCTGACGCGAGGCCAGCAGCGGTTTCTTTGCCGCGCGCACCACGCTGGCCTTCACTTTGCCGGCCAGCGCAGGCGGCGCCCACCCCCATTGCGGCACTTCGACAGGCGCCAGCCGGGCCGGCACCCGCTTGACCGCAACCCGTGCTGTCCTCATGGCTGGCGTGCGCCGTCGCGTTGCTGCGCCGGTCGCCGCCGGCCGCGCGGCCTTGCCCCCCCGCCGGGGTGGCGGGGTCGGACGCGCCGCCGTCTGCGTGCCCTTGCTTTTCCGTTTTGCTTTGGTCTTGCTGATGATCGCGGGCGTGGCAACGGCCTTGGGCCTGCTCTTGGCCGCGGTCGTCACCGTGGCACGGGCCTTCACGGTTTTCTTTTTCGGTTTGACCCCAGCCGCCGAGACGGCGCGCTTCCGCCGCAGTGTCGCCGGGCCAGCCGCTTGTGCCGTTTTCTTTTTCGTCGCCATACACCCTCCGTGAACCCCGCGTCGTAACTGGCGCTGCCGCATCTGTGTTTCCGCTCCCGCCGGGGAAGGAGTGCTCAAGGCGGCGGGGGGCTGACTGCACCCGTCCCCATCCCCATCCTCACCCGCTCTCCCCGCGAAAGCGGCGGCAACACAGCCGGATAGGCCGAATTGTTGCCCTGGTGATTATTCGGCCGCAACCACTTCCTTGACCTGCGGCAGTTTCGCCTTCAACGCCTGTTCCACCACCCCGCGCAGCGTCGCGCGCGCACCCGGACAGCCCGCACAGGCGCCCTGCAGCCGAACCTTCACTGTTCCGTCTGCCGTCACGTCAACGAGTTCAACTGATCCGCCGTGCGAGGCCAGCATGGGCGCAATCTCATCCGCGATGACCTGCTTTACCTGCTCCTGCATAACCCACCTCCGTCATTTGGTATGGGGCAATTCTACGCCGCCGTTTGCTGACTGTCAACCTCCGGCCGGTCCCGCCTGTCATAGCAATTGACAGAAATATGCCGTTCGCGTTATCATGCCGGTATCACATCGCGCGGGGGGGCCTGATGAAACACCTGATCCTGTTCAGTTGCCTTGCAGTTATGTTCATCACCACCGGCTGTGCCACGAACCCGGTCACCGGGCGCCGGCAGCTCGCCATCATCAGCGAGGCCTCGGAGATCGAAACCGGGCGGGCCGCCTTCCCGCAATACACCCAGGCCTTCCAGGGCGAGTTCCAGGATGATACCCTGCAGGGCTATGTCACTACCGTCGGCAAGAAACTCGCCGCGAACAGCCATCGCCCCAATCTTGAATATGAGTTCCGCGTGGTCAATACCTCCGATGTCAACGCCTTCGCCCTGCCGGGCGGCAAGATCATGATCACCCGGGCGCTGCTGGAGAAGTTCGATAACGAGGCGCAGATGGCGGGGGTGCTGGGGCATGAGGTCGGGCATGTGGCGGCCATGCACTACATTTCCGACGCCAGTCAGCAACTGCTCATCAATCTGGTCATCGCCGCCGGCGCCATCTACATGGAGCACAAGGGATACAAGTACGCCGACTACGCCACGCTCGGCGCCTACGTCGGCGCCATGATGTACCTCGCGCACTATTCGCGCGAACAGGAGCGGCAGGCCGACCAGCTCGGCGTCGAGTACATGACGAAGAACGGGTATGACCCGCGCGCCTATGTCTCCGTGATGGAGCTGTTCCTCAAATTGCAGGAGGGTGAGCCAAGCATCGTCGAACGCCTCTTTGCCACCCACCCGCTCACCACCGAACGCATCGCCACCTGCACCACCCAGGCCACCAGCATGCTGGCGCAGTACAATACCAACCCCGCCGCGCCGCTGCGCCTGGCGCAGGCCGAATACGGCGGCGCCACCCGGCGGCTCATGGCGGTGGCGCCCGCCTACGCGCTGATGGACGAGGGGGACAAGCTGCAGGAGGACGGCAACTACAACGCCGCCATCGCCAAGTACACGGAAGGGATCCGTCAGGCGCCCGACCAACCGCTCATCTACCTGTCGCGCGCCCAGGCCTACATGGAGCAGGACGAGCTCGGCCAGGCGGGGCGCGATATTGCCGCCGCGAGGAAATACTACCCTGACCTGTTCTACACCCGCTACTTCGCCGGCATCCATTCCTTCAAGTCGCGCAGCTGGCAGCGCTCGCTGACCGAATTCAATGCCGCGGAAAAACTGCTGGCCGGGGTCACGGATGTGCAGTTCTACCTGGGCCGCTGCGAGGAGGAACTCGGCCATCGCTCCGCCGCCGCCGAACATTTCACCAAGTTCCTCGAGGACGAGCCGGAAGGCGACAATGTGACCTACTGCAAAACCCGGCTGCGCGACTGGGGGTATACCGTGCCGGGTGAAGCTGCGGCGCCGGCCGGCAGCACCACGAATTCAAACCGCAGCAATACCACCAATTCGTCAGGCAACAGCCAGCGCCGTGAAGACGATGATTACTGGCGCAACCGGGTGGGGCACTGACGCATCACCTAAACCGCCTGCTGCTGTTGCGGTGTATCCGGGGAGCGACTACGGTTGCACCTGTTCCGCCGGTCAAATGTGTTCTTCCTCTCCTGGCGGGAACGGAGACCGTGTAGCAGCACGTGAGTGGCTGACAGACACGTACGCCCATCCTATAGCATGGCCACGTGAGCGGGAAAACAGCGATACTGCTGGTGAATAATCGCCTATGGTTCTGCGATTATCTGCGCGGCGCGGTAGCGTTTGCCGCGCCAGTTGAACGGCGGGCGGATGGCCGCCGTCGGGCATTCCGCCGCGCAACGCAGACAATACTGGCAATGGTCGCCGAACTGCGGGTCATGTTCGCCGCTGATATTGCCGACCGGGCATTCGCGCCGGCAGATACCGCAGCCGGTGCAGGTTGCGCGGTCAAGGCCCATGCGCACGATGCGCTGGTGCAGCGCCGTCTGCGCGAGGCGCAGGCAGGCCTGCGCGAACGCGCCGATGCTATCGTCAAGCAGCGGCAGGCCGGGCCAGGTCGCGCGGCCGGCCAGCCAGTCGGCGGCATACTGTTCGCTCGCCCGCAGGCCGCGCTCGAGCCGCCGACGGTTGCGCGCTGCCGTGTCAATGACAAACACATTGTTGGGGAAGACCAGCTCCCGCGCCGCGACCGGGACATAGCCCCGCGCGCGCAGCAGCTGTGCCAGCGGCCGCCACAGGCCGCGCAGCGACGAGCCGCCGCAGGTCGCCAGCGCCACCACCGGCCGGCCGTTGTCCGCCGGCAGTTCGCGCAGCCAGTGCCAGATGAACGGATAGGTCGAGAGCATCGCCACCGGGAACGCCAGCCCGAGCGCGCTGCCGGCCGCCTTCGGCGGGCAGCCCGGGCGCAGCGGCGACAGC
>CAZFBR010000051.1:0-17759 GCA_964517215.1 uncultured bacterium | reverse complement strand
CCAATTGCTCTACTTTTCGGAGGCATGGAAAAGCTAGGGCCGGGGAGTAATTCTGATACGCTGAAGGTGTTCAACATGCTTCCCAAGGCTGCATATAGGGTCATCGTTGATGCAGGATGCGGGACTGGACGGCACACCCTAACGCTGGCAAAGCGGCTCCAAACCCTGGTGCATGCTGTGGATTCTTACGAACCGTTCCTTGTTAGTCTCGCACAGCGAGCAAAGGATGCTGGAATTGAACACCTTATCCAAACACACTGCATGGATATGGCGGACATTCCACGTACGTTCCGAGAGATTGATTTGCTCTGGTCTGAGGGTGCAGCTTACAACATCGGATTTCCTCACGCCCTCAAGACGTGGTATCCCGCCGTGAAGTCACGCGGATTTGCAGTTGTTAGTGAGCTTTCGTGGTTACGTGATAAGGTCCCAGCGGAAGTGCGCCAGTTCTTTAAAGCCGGTTATCCTGATATGCGAAGCGCCGATGAGAATCGGTCTGTTGCTCAGGATGCTGGCTATAATGTTCTCAGTACACACACTCTCCCCATAGGGGCATGGATGGAGGGTTTTTACGACATACTGGAACCCCGATCTAAATCACTCCTCGATCACCCCGACGAAGCAGTAAGAGGTTTCGCGGCTGAGACAATTGAGGAGATAAAAACCTTTAACCGCTCTGAAAATAGCTATGGATATGTATTCTACGTGATGCAGAAGGCCTAACAAGTCGTTCCAGCGGACGCTGTCCACGAACACCGTGGCCAGCGTTGCTGAACTTTTTCGTAGGATGTGAAAAATGAAATGCCCATTATGTAGACTGATAAACCCGGATACGGCGCAAATCTGTGATTGTGGCTATAATTTTGCTTCAAATATGGCGCCAAACGGAATAACCTCAGCAGAAACCGATGTGAAACATAAAATACCACGTTGGCCGTTTGTTTGTGGCGGGATGCTTGTCGGTATCTTGACGACAGGCACAACATTCTATCATACGGCAACGGCAGAATATGTAAACATGGGCGGTATGCTCATTTGGATATTGTTATGCGGCACTTTAATTGCCTTTGGATTAGTAGCAGGCATGGTGGTTCATATATTGGTATACTTGATGGTCAATTGGGATATAAAGACAAAAGATCGGATGATGAATAATAATCAGATACGTGAATTGTCTTGGGTTTCTCCAATCATCTGCTTGGCTTGGGCTTGGCTGTACTGGTATCTTCTTTTTTATGGAATATTGTGGGGAGTGTTCCGCGTAGGTTTAGGTGCAATCCTGCCGTTCTATGGTTTTATATTTTCTGTTCCTGTTTTATTTGGGAACATGGTTTACCAGATTATTGTCAATCGTATTTATCGAAATCAAAACATTTCATCGAAAAAAAGACTTGTGTACGAATTAATAATTCCGTTAACTGTAACGACCTTTTTGTTGACAGTGTTATGTCCTTGTGATGGAGGATTGTTTATTGTGTGGATATTCCGATGACTTCAAAGAAATCGCGGCATCCAACTTTGCGCTCCTGCGTTTCGCCGCTGACGCGGCTCAACGCAGAGCGCTAATCGTGTACGCCCAGCAAACCCGACGGCTTGGAGGTGCAAGTCCTCCGGGGATACCGGCCGCAGGAAACCCAAGTGAAACTCAAGGGGGCAACCGCGAGGTTGTTTCCAAAGGAAGAGCGGAGCGAAACCGCGCGTTGACGAACAGAAAACGGATAGCAGGCGTGTGCCATCAGGGCGCGTGTGCAAATGAACACAAAGCCCTTACGGCCAACGAGGGCATACGTAAATCCGGCAATGGTGCGGGGAAGGTCGATCGGGGATATCTGGGGAGGTCTTGCTTCGTGCCTTGTCGACGGCGAATACGATGGCGAGCCATTTCATTCCCTCCCGGTTATTGGCACTCACACTGTTTGTATGATAAAACCGTGCCAATGGATACACCGACTGCGGCCCGGGGGTTTTTCTGCAGGCTCAATGTTGTGTTGCAGCGGGCGCAAACAAAAGCGACCGCCGGATGCTAATCGTTAGTCTGAAAGAATAATGATATGATTCGCTGGAATGAAACTGACGGAACGCCTTCGTGGCGCACACAGAAGCAAGGATTCCCCGCCGCCCTGCCGCCGACAATGCTGACTGACGATGAATTGCACTATTTGTACTGGCTCGCGCGAGAGGTATACACGGGAGAAGGGGAGATTATTGATGGGGGCTGTTTGCGCGGCGCCTCGACCAGCTGCTTTGCGGCCGGTCTCCGACATAATCGAACAGTTGCCAATAGAATTCGGCGTATTCATTCTTATGACTTGTTCCACTATGAAGAATATCAGATGGCCCATCTGTTCCCCGGCGCCGGTCTGAAAACGGGCGACTCCTTTTTGCCATTATTCGAAGCTCACCTTGCCATTCATCGGGAACAGGTGACCATAGTCCCGGGGGATATTCTGACCAAACATTGGTCTGGCCAACCGATAGAAATCCTTTTTCTGGACCTGGTCAAATCCAACGAAATCAATACTCACGTGATACGCGAATTCTTCAGCCACCTGATTCCGCAACGGTCGGTCGTCCTTCAGCAGGATTACTATCATTTCTATTGCTATTGGATTCATCTGGCGATGGCTCATCTGTCCGAGTATTTTGAAATTATCCCCTCACCTGCCTGGAACACGCTTGCGTTCCGTTTGCTTCGGCCGATTCCTCAGGAATTGCTGGAACTCGACTACTCCCGGTTACCGGCGGATGAACAGGTTCGTCTGATGGAACTCGCTGTTGCCCGGGAACAAGGAACTCGCCGGTTAATGGTGATGGACGCACAGGTTCGACTCTTGGGGGTTCTCGGGAAAACCTCGGCGGCCTGGGCGACCGCAGAAGCAATTTACCGTTCACCGGATTGGATTGAACAGCTGGCACCGCAACCGTTCGGGGCGATTTATTATTCCCGCCAGCGAACCACTCCTGTAAGGGAGGCGGATGTGCCGCCAACCATTCGTTTGCTCGAAGATTGGACCGCGCGAAAGAGTGGCCTGCCTGTCGCGTTGACTCCTGCAGTATCTGCGGTTTCAAACCAGCGGCGGGTACTGATTTGGGGCGCAGGTCCGACGGGAGCACGGCTGTTGGCTCGTTCCCGCAACGAAGGCATCGCAATCGACAGCTTTATTGATAGCGACCCGACTCGCCGAGAAAACATATTAGATGGGATAACTGTTCAAGCACCGGAAACAGTGAAATCCGAGAGTGAACGCCCATTTGTGCTGATTGGGTCAAACCGAGTCCGAGAAATAGCGCTGCAATTGGAGGACTGGGGATATCATTACGGAGTAGACTATGTGGTGTAGAATACGTGAAGGCCAACTTGTCGCTGCACGCGCCAAGGCGCGTGAGTGCCAATCGTTGGCCAGCATGAAATGATGATCGAAGGATTGAAAATATAATGACCGATACGGGATTCTCTGGAGCAAAGCCAAGCACCTTGACGCTCGTCCTGATTAATCTGCTTGGATGGTGCATGCTATTTCGTTTTAATGCGAATATTTGGTATGTGACAACACTGGTTCTGATTACCAGCGCAGGGCAATTGTTTGTGCATGTCGGCGAGTGGGGAGATTAAATGCTATGTCAATGCATATAATTCTGTCGTTCAAACAGCGCCTGGTTGACTGGTTCCGGCAATTAAAAGCAATCGAATGCACGGCATTGGCTTGTCTTATCGTTCTTGACGTTATTGGTTTTATCGTCTTCCTCATCTTTATCAGAGTATTCATTGCAATGTGTGCGGATTATGGTGTATTTCTTCCGCTACCTATGCGAATCACTGCCGAAATATCCAGTTGGGGCATATTGCTGGCACCATTGGTAGCTGGTGCCTTACTTGCAAACGAACTTTATGTATTCGCGCCGCGAGATTGGTTTCGCCTAATATTTGCCATAGCACTAGTGATACTATTAGTATTCTTACCGCTGTCGGTTATACTCACAGTATTCTCGACCTACGGCAATGGACCAGTGGGACATTAAATGCCGTTTTGGGATAACCAATGAATCAAGAAATGCGCAGGCTAACTTCGCGCGGCAGCGGGCGCAAGCGGCTATGCCCGTTGCGCACTGATCGTTAGCTGGATAGACATGCCATTGATGACTATTAATGGTGACCTGATTTGGGGTGAAAGAAAATGAGCTATCTTCGTTATCTTACCATTTCTATGGTGGCATTCATTCCGATAATGCATTCGTGTTCGAATGGCAACACAACTTCAATGATTGAGACACCTACGGGGCCGGAAGCCCCGCTATTTGTCGCTAAAGCAGAAGATCTGACGCGTACGATTGTTTCACCCATACTGACCAGCACGGTGCCGGATAGTACGAATGTGATTTATTGCGCCAGTTTTCAATTAGCATGGAACATACTCCGGCATGACTATACGCGTGGCCCGGTTCGTCTCGACGGCAATCCGCCTCTTGTTGACGAGCTAAATGTTGGCAATTTCAAACAGAGTGATATTGCCGAGGCCTCGTGTTTGACCCTGACGGGGCTATACAATGAAGGTGTTCTTGACCGTATCGGGCAGGAAATGCGTGACAGGTTCTCTGCACCGATGCCAAATATTCGATCACTGCCGCACGGAAACCTTGGCAATCTCTCGGAGTATGTGATATATGCGTATATGGAAAAAAGATTGTTGTTTGCCAATGCCTTCGAACATATTGCACAGGGCATTAATTTTGCCGGAACACAAGTGTCGGCATTTGGTAAAATCCATTCGCGTGACGATTATGCGCAACAAGTTCTCGTCTATAAGGACGCAGCTGGACTGGCGGTGGAACTGGTGCCACAAGGTGATACGGATTGCATATACTTAGCACAAATGTCGAAACCAGCCACATTGCAGGAAGGGTGGAATATATTGCGGCAAAGAATCGAGCATCCAGGCGATACGCGCTGTTTTGGCGAAGATGATCGCCTGTTTATTCCTAAAATGAATTTCAGCATACTACGGAATTATTCGGAATTGGCTGGAAGAAAGTTTATCAACCCCGCAATGCAAGGATGGGGAATTAGCATGGTCGTTCAGGATATTCGTTTTCGTCTTGATGAACAAGGTGCGGTTCTGAAATCATTTGCTGTGATCGGCGCCACCCCCTGTAGCGCACTAATTGATGAAACGGTATGTATGGTATTTGACCAACCGTTTCTGCTGTGTCTGAAAGAAAAGGGAAAAGCCAATCCCTATTTCGTCATGTGGGTGAATAACCCGGAGGTGCTAATCCAGCAGTAATTGCAGCAGAACCGATATCAACATGACAAACTGCACGCTGCTGCACTTCGTCGCTGGCGTGGTTCAACGCAGAGCACTAATCGTCAGGACACAATACGATTGACAAATCCCTTGACAGGATCAGCCGGTTCAACAAAAATTCTTTTCGCCGCTCGCGCCTGCGGCTGCTGGCGGTGCGCGAACACAGCGGACTGCGGACTGCGAACCGGGAAAGTGACCGGCACGGCCGGGGGGCATGATTCGGCCTGCGGCGCGCTGTCTGATCCGCGCCGCAGGCTGTGCTGACGGCGTGAGCGCGCCGGGAACGAGCGGTGCGGGCAAACGGCAGGCAATTGCCGGTACGGACGGGCATGCGGAATGCAGTTGACTGGTCGCGGGGCGCTGTAGTATAGTATTTGGACGCGGCGGCGGAGCCCGGCGCATATCTTTGGTAACCGGACATGGTAAGGAGACGCAGATGAAACTGACATTCGGCCTGCCCAAGGGCTCGCTGCAGGAATCGACGATCCAGCTGTTCAAGCGCGCCGGCTGGGCAATCAACGCCAGTTCGCGGTCGTACTATCCCACGGTCAACGACCCGGAACTCGATTTCGTGCTGATCCGTGCGCAGGAAATCTCGCGCTACGTGGAGCAGCAGGTCCTCGACGCGGGCATGACCGGGCTGGACTGGATCAAGGAAAACCGCTCGGACGTGGTTGAGGTCGGCGAGCTGACCTACGCCAAGTCGGGGCGCAACCCGGTGCGCTGGGTGCTGGCGGTCCCCGAGGCGAGCGACATCAAGTCGGTGAAGGATTTGCAGGGGAAGCGCATCGCCACGGAACTGGTGCAGGCGACGCAGGACTGGCTGAAGAGCCACAACGTGACGGCGCAGGTCGAGTTTTCGTGGGGCGCGACCGAGGTCAAGGCCCCGCGTCTCGTCGATGCGATCGTCGAGCTGACCGAAACGGGGAGCTCGCTGCGGGCCAACAAGCTGCGCATCGTCGAAACGCTCTTTGAATCGCGCACCAAGCTGATCGCCAACAAGGCGGCGTGGTCCGACCCGGCCAAACGGGCGAAACTGGAGAATATGCTGCTGCTCATGCAGGGCGCGCTCAACGCGGAAACGCGGGTGGGTTTGAAGATGAACGTTCCGGCGCAGGCGCTCGACGGCATCGTCAAGCAGCTGCCGGCGCTGCAGAACCCCACGGTCTCGCCGCTGAGCGACAAGGCGTGGGTGGCGGTCGAGGTGGTGCTCGAGGAAGTGGTGGCGCGCGAGCTCATCCCGCAGCTCAAGCGGGCGGGCGCGACCGGCATCCTCGAATATCCGCTGACCAAGCTGGTTTTGTAATGCGCCCCGTCGCGGCGGTTCTGGTCCTGCTGGCCCTGCTGGCGGCGCCGGCAGCTGCGGCGACGCCGGAGATTATCGCGCCGGCGGCGATCCGCGCGGGGATGCGCGGCTACGGGCTGACGGTATTTCAGAGCGACACCCCGGTGCGTTTCGAGGTCGAGGCGCTGGGGGTGCTGGCCAACGCCTTCCCCGGCCGCGACCTGATTGTCATTCGCGGGTACGGTGACGTGCTCGAACGCGCGGGGATCATTGCCGGCATGAGCGGTTCCCCCGTCTATTTTGACGGCAAGTGGGCGGGCGCGGTCGGCTATTCGTTCAATTACCAGAAGGAACCGATCGGGCTGGTGACGCCGGCGGCGGCCATGCTGGCGGTGTGGGATGATTCCACCCCGGCGGCGCCGGCGCGGCGGCTGGACGCGCATGGCCGGGCGAACGACGGCGCCACGGCGCTGGCGCCGGTCGGCGCGCCGCTCTTCATCGGCGGGCTCGGCCCGCGCACGTTTGCCCAGGCGGCCGAGCTCCTGCGCGGGTACGGGCTGCTCCCCGTGCAGGGGGGCGCGGCGGCGGGCGGGGCGGACCTCGGGCCGGAGGCGATTGTCCCCGGCGCGGCGTTCGGCATCCAGCTGGCGCGCGGCGACATTGACTTTACCGGGATCGGCACCGTTACCTGGCGCGAGGGGGACCGCATGCTCGGCTTCGGCCATCCCATGTTCCAGCTGCTCGACGGCGAGTACCCGATGGTGACGGCGCACATCCTCACGGTCAACCCGAGCTACGCCAGCTCGTTCAAGCTCGGCGTGGCCGGCCGCGAGGTGGGCACCATTTCGCTCGACCGCGCCCCGGCGGTGGGCGGCGTGGTCGGTCCGCAGCGCGCGCGCATGGTGCCCATCGAGGTGGCGGTGACGCTGGGCGGGCGCACGCGTGAACTGCATTGCGAGGTGGTGGACCACCCGCTGCTGTTTTTCCCGCTCGCAGCCATGGCGGTGTCGTCGGGCATCGAGGAGCTGACCGGGGGCGGCGACATGGTCTGCCGCACCGTCGCGTCGTTCAAGTTTGCCGGCTACCCGGAGATCACGCGGCGCGACACGCTGTACGCGCCGGGCATGGTGGACATCTACGAGGCGCTCTTCCCGCTGTCGCTCAAGGACAACCCGTGGGAGACGCTCAACGTCGAGCGGGCGCGCATCGCGGTTGAGCTGGCGCCGGGGCGCGGGTTTGCCGAACTGGAAAGCGTGCGCACCGACCACCTGGCAGTGCAGCCGGGCGAGGACGTGACGATCCAGGCGGTAGTGCGCCCGTTCGGCGAGCCGCGCCGCACGGTGCCGCTGACCTTCACCGTGCCGGACTGGCTGGAGGACGGGACGGAGCTGGCCGTGCATATCGGGCCGGGCAACGAGCTGCCGTCCATGCCGCCCATCGACGACCTGGGCGACATCTTCAAGCTGTGGCAGGAGGTCGGCCAGGGTGACCAGCTCATGCTGACGCTGCGCCTGCCGCTCCGCACCCAGTATCTGGGCGGGCGGGCGTACACCGATCTGCCGGGCGCGGTGAGCAGCGTCCTGAACGACGCATCGCGGGCCACGTCGCGTGCCGCCCGGCGCACGGAGTATCAGTTCGTGCGCGTGGCGGCCGGCACCGTGGTCAGCGGTGAGCACGAGCTGCAGTTCACGGTGCAGCGCCGCCCGTAGGCGGAGGCGGACAGCGCCGGCAGGTGCGCCTCTCCCGGCGGGAGAGGACGGGCGAAGGGGGCAGTCATGGGAGTCATCCGCCAGCTTCCTGATGATGTTATCAACCGCATTGCCGCCGGTGAAGTCATCGAGCGGCCCGCTTCGGTGCTCAAGGAACTGCTGGAAAACGCGCTGGACACCGACACGCCGGCCATTGAGGTCGAGCTTGACGGCGGCGGCGCCGCACTGATTGTCGTGCGCGACCGCGGGCAGGGGATGGACCGGAACGACCTGCTCATGGCGCTCGAGCGGCATGCCACGAGCAAACTCTCCGCCGGCGCGGACCTGGTCGCCATCCCGACGCTCGGGTTCCGCGGTGAGGCGCTGCCGTCGATTGCCGCGGTGACCGACCTGCGCCTGCGTTCGCGGGCGCGCGGCGCGGTGGGCGGCTTCGAGGCGCAGATTACCGCGGGGGTCATCCGGAATGTGGTCGAAACGGGCATGCCTGAGGGGACGGAAGTGCGCGCGGCGCGGCTGTTCCACAACCTGCCGGCCCGGCGCAAATTCCTGCGCTCCGCGGAAACGGAGAAGGGGCATTGCCTGACGGTCTTCACGGAGCTGGCGCTCTCCGCGCCCGGCCGCCAGTTCCGCCTGCTGTGCGACGGCAGGGAAATCTACAATCTGCCGGTCGCCAGCGATCTTGCCGTGCGCGCCAGGCCCTTTTTCCCGGGGATTGACTATCGCGACTGGCTGCGCCTGGGCGCCACCACCGACGGCATTCGCGTCAGCGGACTGCTCGCCCCGCCCGTGTTCCATCAGGGGAGCTGGACCGGCCTCCATCTGTTTGTCAACGGCCGCGCGGTGCAGGACAAGACCGCGCGCTACGCGCTGCGCGAGGCCTACCGGCTGCAGCTGCCGCCGGGGCGGTTCCCGCGCGGGGTGATCATGCTGGAGCTGCCGCCCGAGCGCGTGGATGTCAATGTGCATCCGCAGAAATTCGAGGTGCGGTTCCGCGAGCCGCAGGCGGTGCGCGCGGCAATCGAACGCGCGGTTGCCGCGGCCCTGGCGCACGGCCCGGCGCCGGCGGCGCCCGTACGCGCCGGTGCGCCGGCCGGCGGCGGGACGGGGGCGGCGCGGCCGGACGTTGTGATGACTGCGACGCCGGTGCAGCACGCGCTGCCGCTGCCGCCGGCGGGGGGGCGTCCGCCGGATTCGCCGCCGCCGGCGGCCGGGCCCGCGGTGTTCATGCCGGCGCCGACCCCCGCGGCCAGCGCGGCGCGGGCGACGTACCGGCTGGTCGGCAGCGTGCGGCACAGTTATCTCGTAGTCGAACGCAGCGAAGCGCTGTACCTGATCGACCAGCATGCCGCACACGAACGCCAGCTCTTCGAACAGGTGATTGCAGCGGCGAGCAGCGCCAGCCAGGGACTGCTGGTGCCCTACACGCTGGAACTGAACCGGGCCGAGGCGCTGCTGGCGCAGCCGTGGCTGGAGGAGTTAAAAACCATCGGCTTCGGCATCGAACCCTTCGGCGGCGCCGAGCTGCTCATCACCGCGGTGCCCGCCGCGCTCGGCCATCGTGCCGGCGACCGCCGCCTGCTGGTCCAGGTGGTCGAGGACCTGCTGCGCGACCGTGACGGGATCGGCAAGGTCGCCGACGTGCGCGACAAGCTGGCCAAGACCATCGCCTGCAAGGCGGCGATCAAGGCGGGCGAGCCGCTGCAGCCGCAGGAGCAGCTGGCGCTCTGCGATTTTGTCTTCGGCGATCCGCCGCGCTGGACCTGCCCGCACGGGCGGCCCATCTGCTGGAAAATCACCTGGGACGATCTGGCCCATCGGCTGGCCCGCACATGAGCGATACCGGCCTGCCGGTCATCCTGCTGGTTGGCCCGACTGCAGTCGGGAAAAGCGGCCTGGCGCTGCGCCTGGCCCCGCGGCTGAATGCGGAGATCGTGTCGGCGGACTCGGTGCAGGTCTATCGCGGGCTGGACATCGGCAGCGCCAAGCCGGACGCGGCGGCGCGGGCGGCGGTGCCGCACCACTGCCTCGACCTGGTCGGGCCCGAGGTGAATTATACGGTCGCGGACTATGCGCGCGATGCGCAGGCGGCGATTGCGGCCATCCGCGCGCGCGGCAAACGCGTGCTGGTGGTGGGCGGCAGCGGGCTGTACGTGCGCGCGCTGACCGACGGGCTCTGCCCCGCGCCGCCGGGTGATGCGGCGGTGCGCAAGCAGATCACCGACGACGCCTACAACGATCCGCTGAAGCTCTACCGTCGCCTGCAGCAGGTTGATCCGGTGGCGGCGGCGGTGGCCGACCCGCGCAACGTGCGCCGGGTGGTGCGCGCGCTCGAGGTCTTCGTGATCAGCGGGAAGCCGCTGTCGGCCTGGTGGCAGGAAACCCCGAAACCAAACTATCCGGTGGTGCAGATCGGGCTCGATCTGCCGCGCGCGGAACTCTACCGGCGCATCGACGAGCGCGTGGCGCAGATGTGGACGGGCGGGCTGCTGGACGAATGCCGCCGGCTGCTCGCCGCGGGCTGCGATCCCGGCCTGAAGTCGCTGGGGACGCTGGGCTACCGGCACGCGCTGCTGGCGCTGCGTGGCATCCTGCCTGAGGCCGAGGCCCGGCGGCAGATGGCGCGCGACACCCGCCATTTTGCCAAGCGCCAGTACACCTGGTTTATGCCGGACAAGCGCATTCGCTGGTTTCTGTGCGCGACCGAGGAGGACGTATTGCATGGCTGCAACCACGCTGCTGCTTGAACGGGTGATTCTCGCGCGGGTCCTGACCGCGAAGGAGGAGAAGCTGGCCGCGCCGCTCAACGAACTGGCGTCGCTGGCGTGCACTGCCGGGGCGATTGTCGCCGGGCAGCTCGTGCAGAAGCGCGAGCAGGCGGACGCCACCTTCTTCATCGGGCGCGGCAAGGTGGACGAGCTCAAGCAGCTGGTCGACGCCACCGGCGCCATGGCGGTGATCTTCGACAATCCGCTGTCACCCTCGCAGGAACGCAACCTGAAGCAGGAGATCGGGGTGCCGGTGCTCAACCGCACGGAACTGATCATCCACATCTTCGCGCAGCGCGCGCATACGCAGGAGGCGAAGCTGCAGGTCGAACTGGCGGCGCTGTCGTACCGGCTTACCCGTCTCTCGGCGCACGGCGAGTCGTTCGCCCAGCAGATCGCAGTGGTGGGCATGCGCGGCCCGGGCGAGAAGAAACTGGAATATGACCGGCGCACCATCCAGAAGCAGATTGACAAGCTCAAGGTGAAGCTCGACAGCGTCATCTGCAGCCGGCGCGAGCAGCGCAAGGGGCGGCAGGGGAAGCCCGTCTGCGCGCTGGTGGGGTACACCAACGCGGGCAAGTCGGCGCTGCTGAATGCGCTGACCGGAAGCAGCAAGCTGGTTGAGGACAAGCTCTTCGCCACGCTCGATCCTGCCGTGCGCCGCTACCGCCTGCCGGACGGGACGACGGTGCTGATTTCCGATACGGTCGGGTTCATCAGCAATCTGCCGCCGCAACTCGTGGCTGCGTTCCGGGCCACGCTGGAGGAAGTGCAGGAGGCGGACCTGCTGCTGCATACCATCGACATTGCCGAGCCCGGGGTCGAGGAGCGGGTGGCGGAAGTCATGCGCACGCTGAAGGAGCTGAAAGCCGAGCGCAAGCCGATGGTGGCGGTGCTGAACAAGGTGGACCTGGTCCCGAGCCGCATTCGCGTGCACAAGTACCGGAAGTACCCGCACGCCGTCGCGGTCTCCGCGCGCACGGGCGAGGGGCTGGACAAGCTGGCGGAGATGATGGGCACGGTGCTGCGGCAGGCGTGGGTGCCCGCGCGGGTGGCGCTGCATCATACGCAGCAGCGGGTGGCGCTGGCGCTGATCGAGCCGGCGGCGCTGGTGACGAAGAAGGAGTACAGCGAAGACGGGTCGGTGCTGCTCATGGAGTTCACTGCCGCCCCCGAGTTCCTCGAGTCGCTGCGCACGCGCGGCTATGCGGTGGAACTGCTGTCCGATGACTATGCCTGGCGCACCCGCGATGAGCTCGCCTGACCGGCCCGAATCCTGCGGGTGCTCCCCCGCGCCCGCGGCGAATTGCCGGGACGCGGGTGACCCGGGGGTGGCGCAGGGCGGCGGGCAGGAACTCGCCCCGGCCCCTGCCGGGAGCGGGACCGGCGCAGGCATTCCGCTGCGCCTGACCCTTGTCTGCGGTCTGCTGGCGATCCTGCTGGCCTGCGTGCGCATGCCGGCGCAGGTCAATAATCCTGACGACGGCTATCTGTCGGCAATCCTCACGGTCGGCCGGTTCGCCGCCGCGGGCGATCTGTATGATCACTGGCGCGGGGTCAATTATCTGGCGGAGAACTTCCAGCCGCTGATTATCGTGCCGGCGCTGCTGTTCCCGCTCTGGCCGTCGCCGTATCTGCCGCTGCTGTTCGACGCGCTGCTGTCCGGGCTGGCGGTGGGGTGCGGGGTGCACTGGTGTGCGCTGCTGCTGCGGGATGCGCGGCTGGCGGTGGTGCCGGGCATGCTGCTGGTGCTGGGCAGCGGCGGCATGCCCGGTCCGGGGCTGCTGCTCCTGCCGGTGCTGCTGGCACTGCCGCTGCAGCGGCCGCGACTGCTGGCGGCGGCGGTCCTGCTGCTCCTGGCCGGCGGTTCATATGCCGGAACGCTGCTGCTGTGGCCGGCGCTGGTCTGCTGCGCGCTCCCCCGCTACCGCCGCACCGGCCTGATCCTCCTGGTCGTTTCCCTGCTGGCGATCGCTGCGGCATGCACGGCGACCCCGTTCTTGCCGCAACCGCTCAGTGCCGGTGCGGACAGCAATGTCCTGCTGCGGCTGGTGAGCAGCGGACTGCTGGCGGCAATCACTGCCGGCGTGACAGTGATCATCCGCCGGGCGGAGGACTGCGGTTGCTGGCGTCCGGTGCTGTTGGTGGCGGCGGTGATGACCATTCTGACGGTCGTAATCGACGCAGAGCCGTTCATGGCGGAATTGCGGGAATCGGGTGCGGCAGCGGCGCGCACGGGCGAACTGCTGGCAGTGCTGCGACAGCATGTCCCCGATGCGCGCGGTGTGACCCTCGCCGTGCCGAAGCTGCTGCTGCCGCGCGTGCAGCCGGCGCTGCTGTCGGCAGCGAGCGAAGATCACGGGCAGCCGTGGCATGAGGACTGGCTGCTGGTTGATGCCCGCGCGCCGCTGCGCGAGGCGGATGCGGCGTTCTTCCAGACGCGGTTCGCCCAGCGGCTGGCGCGTGCGGTGGAGCGCGGGCAGTACGGCGTGGTCTATTGTGCCGACGACATCATCCTGCTCAAGCGCGGGCTGCCGGCGCAGGCGCCGGCGGAGTTCTATGCCGCACTTGACCGGCGGCTGGCGCAGGCGGGGGCGGCGGATACGATCTTCCTGACGCCGGCGACATTTTTTGGCCGGTGGTATCGGTCGGGGTTCCCGCTGCGGGCGTCCGGTGCGGACGGGGGCATCCTGACCCTGCCGGCAGGCGTGGCGCGTCTGAACAGCACCGTGCGGGTCACGGCGCTGGGTATCGACAACCGCACGACCGGCAAACACGCGCGGCTGCCGTGGCCGGACGATTGCCGGTACACCGGGCAGCTGTTCATCCCGAACGAGGTGCTGACCGCCGGCGACAATGAGCTGCGCCTGACCTTGTGGAACGGCGCGGCGGTTGGTGCGGCGGAGACGGTGCCGGTCTATTACGACGTGCAGCCTCCGGTGTTGCGGCACGACACGCAGGGGCGATGGTGGGCGGGGGACGACCGGGGCGAATTGCGGGTGTTCTGCTGGCAGCCGTCACGACCGGTGCGGCTGCTGACGGGCAATTTCAACCGCCTGCAGAATGTCAACGGCTGGGCATACGGGCATCCGGATTCATCCCGCCTCTATCGCGATCGCGCGCTGGCCACCCCGGCGCGTTTGGCGATTGACGAACGCGAGCTGCATCCCGACGATATGCTGCTGCTGGAGGACGGGGCGGGGCATATCGCGGTCTACGCGCGCGGGCAGGATGGCTGGCGGCTGCTGGGTACGCGCACGGCACCGCATAATCCGGAAACGGAAGGACTGCCCAACGCCTGGGAGATGGCGGCACCGCTGATGCCGTTGCGCTGATGGAAAGCGCCCCGCCCCGGCCGCAGCCGCATCGTCCGCCGCCGTCCAGCCGGTCATATCTGTTGCGCCAATTGGCGGCGGTGCGGCAGGTGCTGGCGCGCGACCCCTTCGCCGCCACCCTGCTGCTCTGGACGCTGCTGCTGGTACTGCCGCTGGGCGTGCGGCTGACCGGCTCCTGGCCTGGCGACCTGCTGCTGCAGCTGGCGCTTGCGGCACTGATTGTATTTTTGTATGGGCGCGGTCTGCCGCATGACGAACCGCCGCCGCGGCGCACCTTGCGGCTGCTTCTCTGGGGCGGGCTGGAATGGTGCTTCACCGCGCTCTTCCTTGCCGCGCAATTGCCGTTTCTTTTTGATCCCCTGTCGTCAGGACGCGATTACCAGCCCGATGTGATGGCGGCGGCGGTTAACGCCATGCGCCTGGGGGCGGGCACGGTCCCTTCGCCATTGGCACCACTGCTGATTATTGCAGCGATAGTGACGGCGGGCATCCTGGTGCGGTATCGGCCGCGCCTGCGCTGGCAGGGCATGCTGTGGCTGCTGCTGGTTGCCGGGGTGACGCTGCTGGCCTATCGGCTGCCGTTGGCGACGGCGGCCAGTCCGGCTCCGGTCGGGGTGGAGACCCTGTGGCTGCTGCTGGGCGGGATCAACGAACCTGCATTTCGCGCGCTGCTGCTGCTGGTCTGCTGTGCCGCCGGTGTGCTCTGGCATCAGCTCGGCTGGCGGGTGACGGGTTCGCGGCTGGGGGCGCTGGTTGTGCTGGCGCTGCTCTGGTTCAATCCGGCGACGCTGCATTATGCGCATACCGGCCTGACGGTGCCGGCGCTGACGCTGCTGGCGGCGCTGCTGTTCATGGCGCTGCAGCGGCTGCAGGACCGGCGCCACGCGGCGAGCGCGGCCTGGCTGGCGCTGGTACTGGTGACAGCGTGGCATCCGCTCATGCTGATTACCGCGTCCTTTTTGCTGGTGGCGATGCTCGCTGCCGATGAGGCGCTGGCGCGGGACGAGCGGGTGCGCCTGTGGGGGAGCGCATGGCTGGCGGCGGCGGCTGTCCATGCGGTCCGTGTCATTGGCGGGGTGAGCGGACTGGCGGCGCTGGTGCCCGACCCCGCGGTCTGGTTGCAGCCCGCGCGTCTGCTGCTGCCGTGGCTGGCGCTCCCCGCACAGGTAACGCATCTGGTCATGGTGCTGCTGGTCGGTGCCGTACTGGCGACTTTGCTGCGCCTGCCGGTGCGCTGGGGCGGTCTGCCGCTGCTCTGGCTGCTCCTGAATGGTGTGCTGCTGGCTGAGGTGCTCCCGCTGCTGCTGGCGGGCGCACTCGCGATGGCGGCATGGCTGCTGCTGCTGCCCGTTCTGCTGGTACTCATTGCCAGCGGGCGGAAACTGACTGACCGGCTGGGCATGGCCTGGCTGCTGGGCACGGCGGGAGCCGCCGCAATGACGGTCTCGGCAGCGACGGTGGAGTGGTGGCTGCTGGCCTTGCCCGGGCTGGTGCTGCTGGCGGCGCAATTGCCGGCGGCGCTGGCGCGCTGGCAGGTGCCGGCCTGGCTGCCGGCGACGATCCTGGCGCTGCCGCTGCTGGTGAGCGGGCTGTGGGGTGAAGGGAGTGAATGGCAGAATCTGGCGACCCGCCGGTATTACCGGCAGGAGTGGCCGGCAGCGGCCCTGGCCCTGGCCGGCCTGCCCCGCGGCGCGGGCGTTTATTGCCCGCTGCCGGACAGCCCGCTGCCATTCTATTTTGCCGGTCAGCGTGTCTTTGACCGGTTGCGGTATGTCTGCGGACCGTGGCTGCTGACGGACTATCAGCGGGCCGATTCGCTCTTTGCCTGGTGTGTGGTGCGCAACTGCCGCTTTTCCGTGATTCCGCGCGGCTACCACATGCTGGGCGGGGTGGCGGTCTCGCGGCAGACCGCGCTGGCCCGCCTGGCGGCGGACCATGCGCAGTTCCCGGCGGGCTTTTCCTGGCCGGGCGCGTGGGCGCAGCAGGCGGTGCGACCGCTGGCGGCTGAGGAACTGCTTGCTGGCGCGGATATGCGTTTTTCCCTGCGGGCGCGACTGGGCCGGGGCGGCAATGAACTGCTGCTGGTGGAAGCGGGGACGATGGACTGGTGATGGTCAGAAGGACTTGCGCAGGATGAGCTGGTTGGTGCCGTCAGGCAGACGCTGATAATCAACGAAGGACATGAGCGAGCGGTAGATATGCACCCCCATGCCGTGCTCCTGGGTGCCGTCCATGACCCGTGCCTGATGCTGCAGCGGGTTGAAGGGCGGGCCGTTGTCGGTAACGAGCGCAGTGATGGCGTGCTCGTCCAGTGCGACGGTCACAGAAAACCCGCGGCCCGACTCGTTGCGGTAGGCGTGCAGCAGGATGTTATTCAGGGCCTCGGCCAGGCAGATGGACAATTCGAACAGCGCCTCCTGCGGCAGGCCGTGCGCGAGGCAGAATTCCTCGATGGCGGCGGTCATGCCGCTGAGCGACTCGCGGCCGGAAACGAAGGCGAAGGTATGGCGGGCGGGCTGAACCACGATGGCCCGGGGGTCAGCTCTGCCCGCGGAGATGGGCCAGCGCCTCGGCCTCGCCGGGGAAGCAGGGGATGAGCCGGTCGGCGCTGATCAGGCCGAAGATCTTCTGGATGTTCGGGGTCATGCCGAAGGCCGCAATGCCGCCGCGCTGCTCGGCCTTCAGCAGCTTGACGGCAATGATCAGCGCGCGCAGTCCGGAGCTGTCGATCAGCTCGAGCTGGGTGAGGTCGAGCAGCAGATGGCGCGCCTTGTGCCGGATGAGATCATCCAGCGCCTGCTCAAGTTCGGACGAGGTGTCGGCGTAGATTTTTTTTTGCAGGGCCACCTTGTAGATCTGCTCGGACTCCGACAGCAGCATGGTAACAAACGGCATGCGCGCACCTCCCTGAATTGTGGCTGCAAGAGCGATTATACCTGACAATATCAGGAAGTCAAACGCGCCGGCCACATACACGAGGTGTGGCCATGCCGCAGGCATGGCGGCGCGGCCTTGCGGGAGCGCAGTGGCGTGGCCGTGCAGGGTTGCGGGGGTGGCACGAGCGAACGGGTCAGGGCTGATAGAGACCGGCGGCGCGACGGCGGCGGATAACCAGCAGCGCGGCGAACATGGCGAGCGCATCGGCGAATGGCTTGACCTTGGAGGCGGCGACGTTGTCCCAGACCACGGGGAAACCCGCGCAGCGCAGCGACAAGGCGCGCGCAATCACCAGCAGCTCGACGTCAAACGCAAAATGGGATTCCGTCTGCCGCTCGAGCAGTTGCGGCAGGACCGTGCGGCGAAACCCCTTAAAACCGCATTGGGTATCGGTGATGCCGGGCAGCAGCAGGAGGCGGGTGCAC
>CAZFBR010000050.1:0-17783 GCA_964517215.1 uncultured bacterium | reverse complement strand
GACGGTTGTGTCGCTGCCTGCAACCGAGGCTATTTGCCCGTAGAGTTCCTGCATGGGTGCGGAATTGCCGATCATCGTGTCGGGACGGAAGCGTTCGCGCAGTGCTTCCTGCAGGAGCGTGTTTTCCGCGCGCAGGCGCAGCTCCTCATGCCGGGCAACGGCGCGCAGCTGGGCCGCCCGGGCAATCATGGCGGCGACGATAGTCAGCAGGCGCACATCGTCATTGAGCGCCGCTGTGCCGGGAAATACCCGGTCGGCACTCACGGCGCCGGCGACGCCGGCGGCGGTTTTAATTGGCACACAGATGAAGGAAAGGTCGTCGGTGCTGCCGCCACGGACCCCGGTGCGATTAAGAAAGCGCGGTTCGGCGCCGATGTGCGGGATGACGGCCGGCTGGCCGCTGGCAATCACCTCGCCGGTGATCCCTTCCCCCAGCCGATAGCGTCCCTTGCGCCGTTGGGCGGCAGAAAGACCGACCGCGGCCTCGATACTGATCTCGCCGGTTTCCCGGTCGAACAGGGTCAGCGTCCCGCGCCGCAGGCCGAGATGTTCCGCCAGCGCGCCCAGCAGCGGCATTGCCAGTTCGTCCAGCGCCAGCTCGCGATCAAGCAGCTGGCTGAGCTTGAACAGGAATGACAGTTCGCGCACCTCGCGGCGCACCTGGGGATTGGCCGCTGCCGGCGGCGATGCCGCGGTGCCCGGGTCAGCATGCTTCGGACCGGAGGAGGACGTGCGCATGGCGGCTGGTCTCCGGCCGCCTAAAACATGAACAGCATTTCGCGGTATTTGGGCACGGGCCAGCGCTCATCGGCGATGACTGTTTCCAGTCCGTCCACCACGATGCGCAGCCGTTCCATGGCCGGTTTGACCTTGTCGCGCATGGCGATGGCGCACGCGGTGGCACTGGTGCCATGATGCGCAGTGGCGCAGGCTTTTTCCAGCGCGGGCAGGGCGCTGGTCAGGGCGGCAACCCGCGCGGCCAGATCTGCGGCCAGAGTTTTAATCGGGGCGGCTGACTTGGCGCCCAGGGTGCCCTTGATCTGTGCGGTGGTGGCGGCCAACTCACGAAGATATCCGGTCGCTGCCGGCAGGATCATGGTGCGGACCATCCCGGCCATGGTCTCCGCTTCGATGCCGACCATTTTGACATACTGCTCGATAAGGATGTCGTGCCGGGCATGCACCTCCTGATTGGTGAATACGCCGTACCGGGTAAACAGCTCGATCACTTCAGGTTCGGTGAAGCAGGCCAGTGCCTCGGGGGTCGTGCGCAGATTGGGCAGGCCGCGACGCTTCGCCTCGGCGACCCACGCGGCGCTGTAACCGTTGCCGTTGAAAATGATCCGGTAATGGGCCGCCAGGAACTGCTTGACGACCGCGCCCACGGCGGCATTGCGGGTCGCGCCCCGGGCAATTTTCTGCTCGATGGCCGTGGCGATCAGGTCCAGCGCTTCTGCCATGGCGGTATTGATGGCGATGTTCGGACCGGCGACATTCTGGGATGAGCCGACGGCACGGAACTCGAACTTGTTGCCGGTGAAGGCAAACGGTGACGTGCGGTTGCGGTCGGAATTATCCAGCGGAATCGCCGGAATGGTGGTAACCCCCAGGGCCATGGTTTCCCTGGCTTTGCCGGGCAAGGGCTTGCCCTTGACAATGCTGTCCACCACTCCCAGCAGGTCGTCACCAAGATACACGGAGAAGATGGCCGGCGGCGCCTCGTTGGCGCCGAGGCGATGATCATTCCCGGCGGTGGCCACGCTGAGGCGCAGCACCTTTGCCCATTGGTCCACGGCACGCAGCGCCGCCGCCAGGAAGACCAGAAACATGGCGTTTTCCGCCGGGTTCCTGCCCGGTTCCAGCAGGTTCTTGCCTGACAGCGTGGCCATGGACCAGTTGTTGTGCTTGCCGCTGCCGTTGATGCCGGCAAAGGGCTTTTCATGCAACAGGCAGGCGAACCCGTATTTCTGGGCGGTGCTGCGCAGCAGTTCCATGAGGATGATGTTGTGATCGGAGGCGACATTGGCATATTCGAAGATGGGGGCAATTTCGAATTGTGCCGGCGCCACTTCGTTATGCCGGGTCTTGACCGGAATCCCCAGTTTCATCGCCTTGTATTCGACTTCCTGCATGAAGGCGAGCACGCGTTCGCGGATGGAACCGAAATACTGGTCTTCAAGCTGCTGGTTTTTTTCCGAGCTCAGGCCGAACAGGGTGCGGCCGGTCATCACCAGATCGGGGCGCAGGGCATAGTAGCGGCGGTCGATGAGAAAATATTCCTGCTCCGCCCCGACGGTGGTGATGACACGCTCGACGGGGAGCCCGAACAGCTTCAGGATGCGGCCGGCATGCCTGGACAACACCTCCTGGCTTTTGAGCAGCGGCGTTTTCTTGTCGAGCGCCGCCCCGGTATAGGAAAGAAAGCAGGTGGGAATGACCAGAGTCGAACCGTTGGGCCCTTCCATGATGAAGGCGGGCGACGTCGGATCCCATGCCGTATAGCCGCGCGCTTCAAAGGTGGCGCGAATGCCGCCGCTGGGAAAGCTCGAGGCGTCGGGTTCGCCTTTGATCAGCTCTTTGCCGGAAAACTGCTCAATGGCTGTGCCCCCCCGGGTCGGCACAATGAAAGAATCGTGTTTTTCCGCCGAACCGCCGGTCATCGGGAAGAACAGATGGGTGAAGTGGGTCGCCCCCTTTTCCAGCGCCCAGTCCTTCATCGCCGTGGCGATGATATCGGCGATGGCGGGATCAATGCTCGTCCCGGCATCCAGGGCCTTGCGAAACGCGGCAAATTCCGCCTTGGGCAGGCGCAGCTGCATCACCTCCTCGGAAAAAACATTTTCACCAAAAACTTCAATTGCCGATTGCTTTACGGCAAACTGATTGCTGAGCGGCTGGGTGACGGCGATTTCCAGCAGCGCCTGCTGACGCGCATTCATCTCCATGACGGTTCTCCTTGCAGCCCGCTGGCGGGTGCATGTAGTTGCCGGCGACCATATCCGGGGCCGTTCCGGCATGGCCCATTATCAAGCGAATACCATGCCACAATTCCGGCTGCTGCAATTGCTGGAATTATGCCGATTGATGAATATAATCTGACAAATCGGTCGGTAATCATATTGATAAATCATACATAATTGTAGGAAAAATGCAAGAAAAACAAAGGATCTGACGGTACCGTGCCGCTGACAGCAGCACCGGTCAGCGGCTGCCGGGCGCCGCGGCGGCACTGCGACCTGGTTGCGGCCGGTGGGTGGGAGGCATTGACGTCGGCAACCAGTGCTGCTACGATAGAGGCGTGATGGCCGGCCGGCAACGGCAAACGGTGCGGTAACCGCGGAGCGGAGGGGATATCATGGCTGACATTCAAGAGGCATACGATCCGGGCAGGCGGTTTGCCGACACCAGCGGCGGCGCGGCGGTGCCGCTGCTGTTTATTGCACCGGCGCAATACGTGCAAGCGCCCGGCGCGCTGCGGCGGTTGGGTGAATTTCTGCTCGACCTTGCCGGAGCGGAGGCGCGGGTTGGCGTGCTGATCACGCCCGGCCGGCGGCGGGCCCTGTTCGCCACGGTGGGGGAAAGCCTGCAGCGCGCCGGCCTGGTGATGACGGACACCACCTTCGCCGGCGAGTCAACGCGGGCGGAGGTGGCACGGGTCACGGAGCTGTTTCGCGCCCAAGGGGTCACGGTTACCGTCGGCATTGGCGGCGGCAAGTGCCTTGACACTGCCCGCATGGCGGCAAACCGGTTGGGGGCACGGGTGGTGACCGTACCGACCACGGCGTCCACCGATGCGCCGACGGCGGCGGTTTCGGTGATTTACCGCGATGACGGGGTGTTTGCGGCGGTGGAATACAGCCGGATGAACCCGCTGCTGGTGCTGGCGGACGAGACCGTGCTGGCGGATGCACCGCCGCGGTATCTGGCTGCCGGCATGGGGGATGCCTATTCAACTTATTTTGAGGCGCGCTGCTGTATGGAGAATCCCGGGGCGCGCACCGGCCGCGGGGCGCGCCCGACGATGGGTGCGCTGGCGATTGCCCGGCAATGCCGGGATCAGCTGCTGGAGCATGGCGTGGCCGCGCTGCAGGAAGTGCGCGCCGGCCAGCCCGGGAGTGCGTTTGGCCGCATCGTCGAGGCGAATATCCTGCTGAGCGGACTGGGATTCGAGAGCGGCGGCCTGGCGGCGGCCCACGCCGTGGCGCAAGGACTGACGGTCTGTGCGGAATTGCACAAGAATTTTCTGCATGGCGAACTGGTGGCGATCGGGGTTATGACGCAACTGGTGCTGGAACAGCGGTGGACGGAGGTGGCGGAAGCGCGCACCTTCCTCACTGCGGTCGGGTTGCCCACCCACCTGGGCGCGTTGGGTTTTGATGCTGTGCAGCGTGCCGCCGAGCTGGACGCGATTGTCGCCGCCAGTCTGCAGGTGCCCTTTATTCACGCGGAACCGGAGCAGGTCACGCCGGAAAAACTGCGGGCCGCGCTGCTGGCGATTGCGACAGTAAAGTAACATGCACCGGTCGGTGCGACCGGTTAAATCATCAGGAGGGACGGGGTATGCGGAAATTATGCGGGGTGGCAGTGCTGCTGCTGGCAATGCTGGCGGGCGGATGCGCGGTAACGTCGCCGGTGATTACCGGCGTGCCGGCTGACCGGCAGGAATATGTTGAACAGGAACTGGCGGTGCTGGCAGAAATGATGGAGCGCACGCCGCCGACATCACAGCGGGAAACGTATGCGCGCCTGCAGGCGTTTCTGGCGGCGCGGCCGCAGATTTTCGGTTCGGCGATGGCGTTTGCGCCGGGGATGGCCCCGGGGACGTCGGCGCGGCTGGCCGCGCCGTATGTGTGGCGCAGCGGTCGGAGCATCCTGCGCAAGAATATCGCGCGGAGCGGCGACTACACCCGTCCCGCCGTGGCGTGGTACAGCGCGCCCGCGGCGCGCGGCACGCAATGCTGGAGCGAACCGTACCATGATGTGCTGGGTGCGGGGGTGCGGGTGAAGATGGTGACGTATTCGATACCGGTTTATACGGCGGGGCGCAATCCCCAGCTGCTGGGAGTGGTAACGGCAGACGTACTGTTTGCCAACCGCTGACGATCTCACGACCAACAGGCCGGAGGGAGCGCGTGCTCTCTCCGGCCGTTGTCATATTTTGGTCGCAGATTGGCGGCGTAGCCGGCGGTGCCGGAGCAGGAACTGGGCAGATCCGTGAGGTCCTGCCGCATCTCCCCGCTGGCGTGAAAATGATTGGCAATGAGTGCCCGGGCATAGGCTGCCATCCGCTGCAGCGGGGTGATGGTGCAGTTCACCAGAAAACCGGTCGATAGCATGCCACCGACGGTGATCAGACCGCCGATGGTCAGGCAATGGTTGCGTACACCCCGGATGCGTGCCTGAATGTCGATGATAGTGTCATCGGCACCGCAGGCATAAGACCCGGCCGTGGGCGGTGACGCAGGGAACAACCACCAAGCCAAACTTGCCGTATGCATCCGCATATTCGTAATAGATTTCGTGGCGCTGCTGCAACACCCCACGCAAGGGGCAACCACTTCCGGTTTATCGGTGTATGGCCGGAAAGAGACGGCCGTATCCCAGCGGGCGGTTGCCATTCGTCCGGGCTTGCGCTTGACGCGGTGCAATAAATTGAGTCGCCCTGCTGGATGACCGTGCAGATGCAGGTGGCATTGACGCGCTGGGCAAACGGGGTCAGGTGTAGAAAAACCCGGATGGTTTCCTCGGGGGCAAGCCTGAGCCGTCAGGGGTGCGCGGCAGCGGTATCGTTGCCGGCGAGCAGGCGGGCGCGCACTGCCGGATCGAGCGGGAGCCCCTGCCGCCGGCATTCGTCATCGTTGAAACCGACGATGAATTTCTCGTTGCTGCGCAGGGGAAGCTCGGCAACGGTTTTTCCGCGCAGGATCTCCGCAGCCACCATGCCGCTCTGATAGCCCCAGTCAAAATAGTCAAGACCCCACCCGACCGCCGCGCCGTTTTCCGTACGACCAACGTCGGTGACGAAGATGGGGATTTTCCGGTCGCGGGCCACCGCCACCAGCGCCGCCAGGCCGGAATAGATGGTGTTGTCCGAAGCGACGATGAACACCTGCGCGCCCTGCGCGGCCAGCGCCTGGGCAACATCCGGCAGTTCACTGACGGCACTGACCGGCTGCAGGATGACCGTGAGCCCCTGCTGTTCGCCCAGCGTGCGGAGGGCGTTGACGGCATATTCGACGTGCGCTTCCTGCGGCGAATAGGGAATGCCGATGACTGTGGCGGCCGGGTGGCAGTCGCGCACGAGCTTCAGGAAACTGGCCGCGCTGAACGGTTTGAAATACCCGGTCATGTTGGGCGGCACCACCGGCACGCCGCAGATCGCCGGATCCATGGAGATAGTCATGACAACGGGAAGGTCGCGCACCCGCTGGGCGGCGGCGACCATGCACGGGTTGGTGCTGGTGGCGACCAGGGCGACCCGCTGGTCGATGAAGCTGTTGAGGATGAGCGGAATGGTGGCCATATCGCCCTGGGCACAGCGGAAGGAGATGGTGAAATCGGTGCCGGCGCGCAAACCGGCGTCGGCCAGCGCCCGCTGGAAGCCGTCGAACCCCTGCAGCAGTTGCGGCGATTCGACAAACTGGACGTATCCGATGGTTGGTATCGCGATGGTGGTGGCGGGGCCGCCGCAGGCAACGAGGAAGAGGGCCGGCAGCAGCACGGCAACGGGCAGGCAGGTGCGCATGGGAGTCTCCTTGGCAAGAGAGCGTGCGCGCATTGTAGCTTGCCGGAAGAAGAGCGTCCACCCGGCAATTGACCGGCCAGGGTGCAGCTTGCTACGATGGACAACGGAGGGCAACATGGCGCTGAGCGTATTGCAGCAGAGGATCTGGTGGCTGAGTCTGTTCACCGTTGCCTATAATCTTGTCGAGGGGGTCGTGTCGGTCGGGTTTGGGGCGCAGGATGAGACGCTGGCGCTGTTCGGGTTCGGGATCGACAGTTTTGTTGAAACGCTGTCGGGGATCGGCATTGCCCATATGGTGTGGCGCATGCAGCGTACTGCGGTGACGGAGCACGACCGGTTTGAGCGGCAGGCACTGCGGGTGACGGCAGTCGGTTTTTATGTGCTGGCAGCGGGGCTGGTGGCGGGAGCGCTCTATTCACTGCTTGCCGGGGCTGTTCCGGACAATACCGTGGCCGGTACGGTGATCGCCGTCATTTCCCTGGCGGTCATGTGGTGGCTGTTTGCGGAAAAGCGGCGGCTGGGGAAAGCGCTGAACAGCGAACCGATCCTCGCGGATGCGTCCTGCACGTTAACCTGCATTTGGATGTCCTGCATCCTGCTGGCGTCGAGCGCGCTGTTTGCCTGCTGCGGCTGGGGCTGGTTGGACGCGGTCGGGTCGCTGGGGCTGGCCTGGTTTTCGCTGCGCGAGGGGCGTGAGGCGTGGGGCAAGGCCGGATCGGGTGCGATCACCTGCAATTGCGGAACACCCGGTAGTTGCTGTGGAGGCAGCAAATGACGGTTTTTGTCGTCAGTTGCCTGATCGCGGTCGGTGTGTCGTTTGTCTGCTCGCTGGCGGAGGCGGTGCTGTTGAGTGTCAACCCGCTGCGGATGACGGCGCTGCAGCAGGAGGGGAAGGGCTACGCGGGAACCTGGCTGCAACTGCGCCGGCAGGTGGGCCGGCCGATCGCGGCAATCCTGATCCTCAACACGGTGGCGCATACCGGCGGTGCAACCATCGCCGGCGGCGAATTCGACGAATTGTTCGGTGAGCGCTGGCTGTGGCTGTTTTCGACGATCTTCACCCTGGTGATCCTGCTGGGCACGGAAATCCTGCCGAAAGTGCTCGGGGTGACACATGGCGAACGGCTGGCGCGCGTGGTGGCGCCCGGCCTGGCAATGCTGGTTCGCGGTTTGCACCCGCTGATCGTGATCACGGAGAAATTTTCAAACCTGTTTGGCGGCAGCCGCGAAACGGCGGGCGCGGTCAGCGCCGCCGATCTGCAGGCGCTGACCCGTGCGGCGCGGGCAGATGGCGTTCTTGCGGCGGAGCAGGCAAGTATTATTCACAACGCGATGCGGCTGCGCGAACTGAAGGTCAGTGAGGTGATGGTGCCGCGCGAGTGGATTGTGTTTCTCAAGCGCACCGCGCCGCTGCGCGCCAGTTTCACCCTGGCGCGCGGCAACATGCACACCCGCTATCCGGTAAGCGAGACGGACGACGTCGACGGTATTGCCGGCTACGTCAATATCAAGGAAGTGGCGGTGTTCGCCGACCGGCTGGAACAGGTGAGCATTGACAGCTTTCTGCGGTCCGTACTGCTGGTCGGACCGGAGGCTGATCTCAACACCATGCTGGAGCTATTCGTCGCCCGTCGCCACCATCTTGCCATCGTCAAGGGCCGGGACAACCGGGTGCTCGGGATGGTGACGCTCGAAGACCTGATCGAAGAACTGGCGGGCGACATTCAGGATGAGTTTGACGAGCGGAACGAGGAGGCGGTGCGGGTCGGCGAGCGGACGTTCCGCGTGGGCGGCGCGCTGCGGCTGGCAACGCTGGCCGCGCGCTGTTCGCTGCCGCTGCCGGAGACACTGGCCGACCCGCAGCTGACCGTTGACCAGTGGCTGCGTGCACAATTGGGCGGAAAACTGATGCCTGGCCAGCAGCGGCAGGCTGGTGCATGGCAGTTCACCGTCCAACAGGTGCGGCGCGGTCATGTCCACCAGGTGATGCTGGAATACCGGGCAGAGACGTGATTATTCCGGGGTGGACTCGATAAACACCTGCGGCCGCAGGTGCGGGTCAGGGGACGGTCGCAGGCGGCGCAGCAACTGCAGCAAATCGGTTTCTGCCAGCGCAATGCAGCCGGCAGTGGGCCTGCCATCGGCACGACGGATATGGATGAAGATTGCGCTGCCGTTGCCGGCCACCACCGGGTCGCGATTATAATCAACGACAATGGCATACCGATAGAGCACATCGCGGCGGTGCAGATACTCGAATGACGCGGCGGTCGTGGGCAACTGCACCCAACGGTTATAATCGGGATGGTTGACGTCGTCAATCCAGATGTCGCTGTCGGTGACCTGCACGTAGCGCAGGCCGGTGGCAATCGTGTCGTCATAGCCGAAGCATTCTGTCAGCGCATACCAGCCGGACGGTGTCCGTCCGTCGCCTTCGCGTTTGGCGCCGGCAGGGGCAATCCCGCTGCGGCCGAACACGGCGGGCACGGGTCCAAAGGTCGGCTGCCAGCCGCGCCAGGTCGGTTCGTATAAGGAAAGGGTGCCCAGCGTGTCACCGGGCGCGGCGGTGGCGATCACTATCTGACTGGCGGTGCGCTGCGGGTCGGAACCATCGGCAGCGCGGCAAAACACGCGTTCTGTCGGGGTGACGGCGGTGCAGCCGCTGACAATGACAAGGATGAACAATCCAATTATATATTTCATGCGGCAAGTGTAGCTCACCTCACGGCCGGAGACAAGTGATTTGACAAGCAGCAGGCAAGGGAGTATCCTCCGGCGGGCAGATGAGATGATGACCACAACGACAACCACACCCGTACCGGGACGGCGGCGGGTCAAAATTCTTCTATTGGCGGGGCTGGCACTGCTGGCATTAGCGCTGGCGGCGGTGGCGGACTGGCGCACACCCGGGGGATTGATCACTTCGGCGGCGGTGGAACGACCGCCCCTGCCCGACCCGGCTGTCCTGTGGCCGCGCCTGGCCACACTGACGGATTCACCCGTGCATATCCTGCTGCTCGGGGTCGATCGGCGCAAAAACGAGCAGTGCCGCAGCGATGCGATTGCGGTGCTGCGCTGCGAGCAGGACACGATTTCGCTGATCTCGGTGCCGCGCGATTCTGTCGTCTTTTTCGGCGGCAGCAGCAGTCCGCAAAAGATCAACGCCGCCTATGCCTTTGGCGGTGCGGCCATGGCCAAGCGCGAAATTGGCAAATTATTGGGAATCGGCGTTGATGGCTGCGTGGTGGTCGATTTTGTCACGTTTGTGCAGGTGGCAAAGGCGGTCAAGACGGTCACCCTCGACGGCAAACTGATCGGCGCGGAAGAGCTGCTGCGGAATATCGACGGCCTGCTGACCTGGCTGCGCTCACGGTCAAGCGCGGACGGCGATAATGACCGGATGAAAAAACACCAGATCTTCATCACGCACGGGTTTGCCTACATGCTGAAATTGTGGCATGACCACCCCGACATCTACCAGACCCTGCTGACCACCACCCTGTCGCTGCTGGAAACCGACATTACGGCGCAGCAGGTGCAGGCGCTGACGGTGCAGTACCGCGAGGTGGCGCAGGCGCAGATGGAGCGGTTCATCATGCCCGGTGTGCCGGCATGGATTGATTTCAATACCGGTATAGAAGTTCCCTATGAAGAAGCCATGCGGGTGCTGCACGGGACGGAACCGCCGGCGGATGCAGCGGCGGCGCAGGTGAAGACGGACGCGGCACTCGATGCGGTCGAAGTGATGGAAGAGCAGCGCTTCCAGCAGGATCTTGCCGCCACTGGCGACGGGTACCTGATCGACAGCGATTCGGCGGCTCAGGCCAATGTGCCGGCAGCGATGATTTTGTCGTATTTCCGCATTGAGCCAGCCATGACCGTCCCCAAATTGCTTGCGCAACATCGCGCCCGCGGCGAGAACAGCAATTACCGTTACGATCCAAAGCTGGATATTACAGTAATCCGCCATACTGCTGCCCGATAGTTTTCCTCGCTCACGCCATACATGCGGCAGAAACGCTGCCATTTTGGCGGCACAGCTGCTTTTTGCAAATGGCATGATAGTTTTAATATCTTGTATATCGGAATTATTTTAATTTTCAGTGTGGCATGGCACTTTCAATACCATTATCCAACAGGTGAGGTGGTGGCGATGGCACGCACGTTTATTCTGGTAGCTGAAGATGATGAGTCGGCGCGCCTCAGACTGGTGGAGGCGTTAGGTAGTGATTATGAGGTGGTTGGGGTAGGGAATGGCACCGATGCGCTGGCGATAATCGAACGCCAGCACAATATTGCGTTTGCAATTTTTGACAACAACCTGCCGGAGTTGAACGGCATTGATATCCTGCAGGAATTGGCGCGGCGGCGGCGGTGCATTCCCGCGGTGCTGATGTCGGGGCTGATGAATCAGGCGCTGGAGCAGCAGGCATTGGCGTGCGGGGCAGTGTTCGTGGTGCGCAAGCCGCTCGATTTGCCGACCCTGCGCGCGATGGTTGACCGCCATGTGTCGGCAATGTCGGCGGCGGCGGATGAGGTGTGGCGGGATCACCTGACCCGGGTGCGGGTGAAATCCCTGCCGGGGTGCTGAAGGAGGACTGCGGGCGGAGCTGAAGGTGCGACCGGCGGCAATGAGTGCAGCAAACCAACGGCTGATGGCCGGGCTGATGAAAAAAACTATCGGCAGATAGAGGAGGCAGGACAATGGGCAAGATTATCGGTATCGATTTGGGAACAACCAACTCATGTGTGGCGGTGCTGGAGGGCGGGCAGCCCGTGGTTATCGCCAACGCGGAGGGGGGACGGACCACCCCGTCGGTGGTGTCATTCACCAAGGACGGCGAGCGGCTGGTGGGCATCCCGGCCAAGCGTCAGCAGGTGACGAATGCGGAGAATACCGTCTATTCCATCAAACGGTTCATGGGCCGCAAGTACGATGAGATCGCCAATGAGCGGGCGCGGGTTCCCTTTACGGTCAACAAGGCGTCGAACGGGGATGTGCGGGTGCGGGCGCATGACAAGGAATTTTCCCCGCCGGAGATTTCAGCCATGGTGCTGCAGAAGATGAAGCAGACGGCGGAGGACTACCTCGGGCAGAAAGTGACCGAGGCGGTGATCACCGTGCCGGCATACTTCAACGATGCGCAGCGCCAGGCGACGAAGGATGCGGGCCGCATTGCGGGGCTTGACGTCAAGCGCATCGTCAACGAGCCGACGGCGGCGGCACTGGCCTACGGGGTGGACAAGAAAAAGGAGCAGAAAATCGCGGTGTACGACCTGGGGGGCGGCACGTTCGACATTTCCATCCTCGAAATCGGCGACGGCGTGGTGGAGGTGAAGTCGACCAACGGCGACACCCATCTCGGCGGCGATGATTTTGACAATCTGGTCGCCGACTGGCTGGTGAACGAGTTCAAGAAAGACCAGGGCATCGACCTGAAGAACGACAAGATGGCGCTGCAGCGCATCCGCGAGGCGGCGGAAAAGGCGAAGATCGAGCTGTCGGCGTCGGCGCAGACGGAAATCAACCTGCCGTTCATCACTGCCGATGCGAGCGGCCCGAAGCATCTCGCGATCAAGATGACGCGGTCGCAGTTCGAGGACCTGATCCGCGACCTGGTCGAAAAGTCGATCAATCCCTGCCGGCAGGCGCTGCAGGATTCCGGGCTGACCGCGGCGCAGCTGGATGAAGTGGTGCTGGTGGGCGGCAGCACGCGCATTCCGATGGTGCAGGAAAAGGTCAAGCAGTTCTTCGGCAAGGAGCCGAACAAGGGGGTCAATCCCGATGAGGTGGTGGCGGTCGGGGCGGCCATCCAGGGCGGGGTGCTGGGCGGGGAAAGCTCGGTCAAGGACCTGCTGCTGCTGGACGTGACCCCGCTGTCGCTCGGCCTGGAAACGCTGGGCGGGGTGATGACCCGGCTGATTGAGCGCAACACCACCATCCCGACGAAGAAGAGCGAGGTGTTTTCCACGGCGGACGACAACCAGACGGCGGTGGACATCCATGTGCTGCAGGGCGAGCGGCCCATGGCGCGGGACAACCGCACGCTGGGCAAGTTCCGGCTCGAAGGGATTCCCATGGCGCCGCGCGGCGTGCCGAAAATCGAGGTGACGTTCGAAATTGATGCCAACGGCATTGTCAGTGTCTCCGCCAAGGACACCGCGACGGGCAAGGAACAGCGCATTACCATCACCGCCTCGAGCGGCCTGTCCAAGGACGAAGTCGAGAAGATGAAGCGCGAGGCGGAAGAGCATGCGGATGAGGACAAGAAGAAGCGCGAGGAAATCGAGATCCGCAACAAGGCCGACGGTGCGGTGTCGGCAACGGAGCGCACGCTGAAGGAAGTGGGGGACAAGATCCCGGCGGAGCAGAAGGCCAAGGCCGAGGGCGCGCTCAAGGAGGCGCAGGAGGCGCTGAAAAGCGAGGATATCGGGCGCATCCAGAGCACTTCGGAGAAGCTGATGCAGGTGATGAACGAGATCTCCAGCGCCATGTACCAGCAGGCGGGTCCGCAGGGCGCGCCGGGGTGCGGGTCGCCGGGGTGCGGCCCGCAGCCGGGCGCCGCCGGCGCGGGTCCGGCGGGTGGCAAGAACGACGGTGCGGTCGATGCGGATTATGAAGTCATCGACGACGACAAAAAGTAGGCGACCATGACGGCTACGGAACTGGACACGGCGGCGGGCGCGGAGAGCGCGCCCGCCCTGGCGGAAAGCGCGCCGGTGGCGGCGGCGGAAACCGCGCCGGCGGAGACGATTGAGCTGTACAAGGGACACCTGCAGCGTCTGCAGGCGGAGTTTGACAATTACCGCAAGCGGATTGCGCGGGAAAAAGCGGTATGGAATGCGCAGGCGCGCGGCGGGGTGGTGGAAAAACTGTTTCCGGTCATGGACAACTTCGGGTTTGCCCTGCTCATGCCCGCTTTGAGCGGCGACGTGAAGGTCGGCCTGGAGATGATCATGAAGCAGTTCCGCGAGGTGCTGGCGGGCGAGGGGGTCGAGGAGGTGCCCGGGGCGGGCGCGAGATTTGACGCGCGCTGGCATGAAGCGGTTGAGGCGGTGCCGGATGCGGCGCCCGAGGGCACGATCCTTGCCGTGCGGCGGAGCGGCTGGAAGATGGGCGAACGGCTGCTGCGGGCGGCGCTGGTGACGGTATCGAGCGGGCCGGCGAAGAACGGGTGAAATGGCGCGGATCATTGCGGCATTCCTGCATGAGCGGGGATGCCAGCCACGACACCGGGTTCTGCCGTGCGTGCGGAATGACGGAAGCGTCAACAGTGAGGGACGGCGAGTGGCGGCGCGCCGCGGGTGACAGCCATGAATAAGGACTACTACAAGGTTCTCGGGGTTGGCGAGGACGCGTCCGACGCGGCGGTCAAACTTGCCTATCGCAAACTGGCGAAGAAGTACCACCCGGACAAGAACAAAGGCGACAGTCAGGCCGAAACGCGCTTCAAGGAGATCGGCGAGGCTTTTGCGGTCCTGAGTGATGCGAAAAAGCGGCAGCAGTACGATACCATGCGCAAGTATGGCTGCAGCGCGGGTCCGGGTGGTACGCGCGGCGGGGCACAGGGCATGCCCTTTGATTTTTCGCAGATGGGTGATTTTGGTGACATTTTTGGCAGCGGTGGCTTCAGTTTCGATGATTTGTTCGGCGCGCAGCGCGACACCCGCGAGGATCGGCTGGAACAACTCGAGATTCCTTTTGGCATTGCCGCGCATGGCGGTGCGGTGCAGGTGAATGTCAGCCAGGAGGAGGACTGCCGCGCCTGCCATGGCACCGGGGCGCGCGACGGGGTTGGCGTCTCCACCTGTCCGCAATGCCACGGCAGCGGCATGAAAAGCGCGCCGGCCGGCGGGTTTGCGTTCAATCGCCCTTGCCCGCTGTGCTGCGGCCGCGGCAGCATTATCGAGCAGCCCTGTCCGGTCTGCCATGGCGGCGGGACGGTGAACGGGGAGCGCACGGTGACGGTCAATGTCCCGGCCGGGACGACAGACGGACAGAAAATCCGCATTCCCGGCGCCGGTCGCGGGCGCAAACGCGCGGGCGACCTGTACCTGCAGGTGAAGGTGCAGGAAGACCGCTTTTTCCGCATGGACGGCTATGATGTCCATTGCACGGTGCCGATCAATTTCGCGCAGGCAGCGCTGGGCAGCCACATCCGGGTGCGCACGCTCGACGGTTTTGTCAAGCTGGCCATCCCGCCGGGGACACAGAGCGGGACGCGATTCCGCGTGCGCGGCAAGGGTGTGGCGCGCCGAAACGGCACGCGCGGCAACCAGTATATCAGCGTACAGGTAACCGTACCGCAACGCATGACCGACGAGCAGCAGCAGGCGCTGGCGCAGTACGCCCGTCTCGCCGGCATGCGCCATTAGCGGAAAACGAGGCGGCGTCATGGCGCCGGTCAGCGGCAGCGCCGACCATAGGGCAGGACATTCTGCCGGCAGGAGGAGACCATGGTGACGAAAAGGACGAAAACGCTGCTGGTGGGGGTATCACTGGCGTCGCTGCTTCTGGGGGTGGGGCTGGCGGCGGTGTTCCATTACGTCGGGCACAGTGCGGCAGACACGGTGCCGGCGGGGGTGGCAACCTCCGCCGAGGCGCTGCGCACCGCCCAGCTGCTGTCGGAGGCCTTTGAGGGCGCGGCGGCCGCGGTGCGGCCGGCGGTGGTGAATATTGCCACGGAGCGCACGGTGGTGATTAATCGCGGGCAGGATCCGCTGCTGAACAGTCCGTTCCGCGATTTTTTCGGGGAAGACCTGTTCCGGCATTACTACGGGCCGCAGCGCTATCGTTCGGGTTCACTCGGGTCCGGGGTGATTGTTGATGCCCGCGGGTACATCCTGACCAACAACCATGTGGTGGCGGATGCGGACAAGATCAAGGTGCGCCTGTCCAACGACCAGGAATATGATGCCAAGGTAATCGGGACCGATCCGCTGAGCGAGATCGCGGTGATCAAGGTCGAGGCAACAGGATTGCCGGTGGCACGATTCGGCGACGCGACCAAACTGCGGATCGGGGAATGGGTGATTGCCATCGGCAATCCGTTCGGTTTGGACCGCACGGTGACGGCGGGCATTGTCTCCGCCCTGGGCCGTTCCAATGTCGGGGTGATCGAGCAGGGCTACGAAAATTTCATCCAGACGGACGCGGCAATCAATCCGGGCAACAGCGGCGGGCCGCTCATCAACCTGAACGGCGAGATCATCGGCATCAATACGGCCATCGCCTCGACGACCAACAGCTACAACGGCGTCGGCTTTGCCGTGCCGGTGAATGAAGCGCAGCGGGTGATGGTCGACCTGATCGAGCACGGCAAGGTGACGCGCGGCTATCTGGGCGTCTATATCCAGAAGCTGGACCGGGAACTGGCGACCTCGTTCGGTCTGGAGAACGAGCAGGGGGCGCTGGTGACCGATGTGTTCGACAACAGCCCGGCCAAGGACAAACTGCGGGAGCAGGATGTCATCGTGGCGATCAACGGGCAGGCCATTGCTGACCCGGACGCGGTGCGCAATACGGTTGCCGGCCTGCGGCCGGGTGAGGTGGCGACCTTTACCGTGGTGCGCAATCGGGAGCGGCAGGATATCAGCGTCACCATTGGCAATCGCGAAGCTGCGGGCGATGCGGGGGAACGGGCGGAGCGGACGGTGCCGGACAGCACGGAACTGCTGGGGATCAAGGTCAAGGAATTGACGCCGGAGCTGCGGACGCAGCTGGGCTACCCGGCGGCAATCAAGGGCGTGGTCATCGACGACGTCGGTGCCGAATCATTTTTGAACAGTTACGGGATCAGCGCGGGGGATGTGATTACGGACATCAACGGCACAAAAGTGACTGACGTCCGCAGTTTCACCGGGGCCCTGGCCGGGGCAAAACCGGGTGACAGCATCCGGCTGCGGGTCCGGCAGCGTCGGGGTGGTTCACTGTTTCTGATGGTGCCGATCGAATAGCGCACTTGCCGGCGGGGACGCCGCCGCGCGGCGGCGCGGATTAACGGGCGGGGAGACGGGTATGCGACTGGATAAATTCACAGTCAAGGCACAGGAAGCGATTGAAGCGGCGCTGCGGCTGGCGGAAGAAGGTCATCAGCAGCAGGTGGTGCCCGCCCATCTGATGCTGGCGCTGATCGATCAGGATGCGGGGCTGGGCAAGCCGCTGCTGCAACAGCTGGGGACCAAGCCGGAGCTGGTGCGCCAGGCCGTGCAGTCGCTGGTCAATGAGGTGCCCAAAGTGTACGGCGCGCAGCCCTACCTGGCGCCCGCCATGCAGCAGCTGCTGGCCACGGCGCAGCAGGAGGCGCAGCGGCTGCGCGACGAGTATGTGTCATGCGAGCACCTGTTCCTGGCGGCGGCGGAAACGAAGGGGATTCGTGAGGCGCTGGCGGCGCTCGGGGTCGGGCGGGATGCCGTGCTCAAGGCGCTGGTGGCGGTGCGCGGCAACCAGCGGGTGACCGACCAGAACCCCGAGGAAAAATACCAGTCGCTGGAACGGTACGCGCGCGACCTGACCCAGGCGGCGGCGGCCGGCAAGCTGGATCCGGTGATCGGCCGGGATGAAGAGGTGCGGCGGGTCGTGCAGGTGCTGTCGCGGCGCACCAAGAACAATCCGGTGCTCATCGGCGTGCCCGGGGTGGGCAAAACCGCGATCGTCGAGGGCTTGGCGCAGCGCATCGCCGCGGGCGATGTGCCGGAGACGCTGAAGGGCAAGCGCCTGCTGGCGCTTGACCTCGGGGCGCTGATTGCCGGGGCAAAATACCGCGGCGAGTTCGAGGACCGGCTCAAGGCGGTGATGAAAGAGATCAGTGCCGCCGCCGGCGAAGTGGTGCTGTTCATCGACGAACTGCATACGCTGGTCGGCGCCGGCGGAGCGGAGGGCGCGGTCGATGCCTCAAATCTGCTCAAGCCCGCGCTGGCGCGCGGTGAACTGCATTGTGTCGGGGCGACCACGCTCGACGAATATCGCAAGCATATCGAAAAGGACGCGGCGTTGGAGCGGCGCTTCCAGCCGGTGGTGGTGAATGAGCCGACGGTG
>CAZFBR010000049.1:0-18028 GCA_964517215.1 uncultured bacterium | reverse complement strand
TACTCCATCGTTGCGCCGGGGAAGGCCGGCGACGGATTGCCGCCGAGAGTCACCGCAGCGCGGTACTTGAACGGCAAGAGAATCGGGGCACAGGCGGTGTCGGAATGGACCGATTCGTTGCCGACCGAATCAACCGTCACCACGTAAAACACATACGTTTCACCCAGCGTCACGTTCGCCGCGCGATACCCCGTCGTGTCCGTCAGCGCCGTGGCCGTCAGTCGCTGCGCCTGCCCGTTGGCGTCAGTGTCGACATACACATAGTAGCCAACCGTCTCGCCGGTGACGCTGCTCCAGGCCAGCCGGACGCCGGTGTCCGGGACCGCGGTATCCGCCACCGCCGTCAAACCTACCGGCGCCGCCGGCGCGACATTATCCTGCACGAGCGAAATAGTCAGCGAATCGCCCGCCCCGCAGGTGTCCGTCAGGGTGATCAGGATACTGTCGGAACCGCATCCCGCCTCGATGGTATAGCTGAGGGTGTAGGCCGGCGTCGCCTGCGCCGCGGTCTGCACGCCATCGCCGAATGCCGCGCTGGCGCTGCCGGTGCAGGTGGCGCTGTCATAGGTGTATTTGCCGTGCACGGTAATGGTGATCGTCTGCGCCACGCCGCTGCTGCTGAAGAAGGCCGTGGCGGCATTCTTCCCACCCGGCGCACTGGTATCCTGCATGCCGTTCCAGTAAAACCGGGTGACGGCGCTTGAGCCGACCGACACCTGCGTAATCACCGGCGCAGGGTTATTGCTTGTGCCGGGGGTCAAGCCCGGGTCATTGACCCCGTCGAACAGCCACCAGATCCCCCCGCCGTCGTGGCAGCGGCCGGCCGATACGTCTGAGCTGGCGGAGGAATAACTGCGCACATCGATCAGGGCACTGTCCGGTCCGAGCAGCCGCACATCGTCGCTGCTGTTCCCCAGTTCGAGGCCTGTGGTCACACCGTAATACACCTTGAACCCGTGCGCGGCAATGGAATCCGCCGCCGTCCCCGTCACCGGGATCTGATACACCGCCGAACCACCGCCGGCGGCGTCATCCAAATAGCAGCCGGCGATGGTGAGGGGGGTGTCGGTCGGATTGTAGATTTCGATGTACTCGCTGTCCGGTTCAGTTCCGGAGGGATCAGCCAGGAATTCATTGATCATCAGCGCGCTGACCCCGGGATTGGTGCTTATCCCGATAACAATGGTATCGAAATACGCCGGGCTCTCCACCGAGCTGATGGTCACATATTCGCCGTTGGCGCAGCCGATCCACCACTGCCCGTCACTCGACAAACTGCGCAGGTTGAGAGTTCCCTCGAAAATGCCGGTATTTAATCCGGTTTCCGTCAGCTTGAGCACGACTTTGCGGCTCAGGTCGGTCACGCTCGATGACACGGTGCAGTTGGTCACATCAGTACAGGTCGCGTCATTGTCCGTGGCAGTCAGGCGGATCAGCGCGGTATCACCCACCGCCCCGCGATAGCCGGTGGCATCGCTGGTCGTCGAAACCACGGTGAAGGCCGAAACGCCGCTTAGGGTGGCGGCCAGATTCGACTTGTTGGTGCCGCCGCAGGAGTGGTAGTTGACCATGGTGCTGCTCAGTTGGGTCCAGTCGCCGGTATCAGTGGCATTGCTGTCCGCGCCGTCGGTGGCACGGAAAACACTCCGGCCGGGTACGCTGGCGACGATATCCACCTGCGTTTCCAGCGACGGCCACTGGCCGGCGTCCACCGCCGCCTGCGCTTCCGCCAGCGCCGTGCCCACTGTCGCCGCCCACGCGACAAAATCGATGACATTGTACCGGTCCGGCGTGCCGCCCGTGTACACGCCAACCGCATCCCGCGTCGTCGCGGTATGGGCCAGCACATCGCTGACGTTGGCATAGACATGCAGCACGCTATTGGTGCCGCTGAATGCGGCCTGGTCGGTGCCCGACGCGTAATGCATCACAAGGAAGGCCTTGCCCGGAATGGCCACCTGCGGCAGGGCCTTGCTGTGGCCGCTGTGGTCCGTCACCACCCAGTTATAGATGTTGATCGGCGTGTCGCCTGCATTGTAGAGTTCAACCCATTCATTTTCGTCCGGGCTGGCCATATCATCAATCTGCACTTCATTGATCTTCAGGTTGTTGTAGGCCGCCATCGAATTGACCGCCTTGGGCGTGCCTGATACCCCGCCCAGCGCGCCGCAGGCCACGGTGTACGGGCCGGCCAGCCAGTTGCTCGCGGTACTGCCCGGCACGCCGGTGTCCAGGTTGCGCCGCTCCATCGACACATAGCCGCCCCCCAGCCCGCCCGTGCTTGCACCTGCCGGCCAGCTGCTGGTGAATACCACCGAGTCAATCTCCGTTCCGTTGGCGGCGAACAGCAGCAGATCGTCACCGCCGGTGGTCAGTCCCAGATTGCCCGCATCGTCGCCGTAGATATCATCCGCAGCAACGCCGGTAGCCGCTTCGCTTGCCTCGCAAAGGAAATAGCCGTGCGCCGAAATTGTCACCGCGCCGAAAGTGTGGGTACACCCCGCGGCGTCACGGTCACCGATGGTCCAGCCATTCAGCGAGATGGCCGTACCCGTGGCATTGTACAGTTCGAACCATTCGGTACCGGCACCCCCACCGTCACCCGCCCACGATACTTCAGTAATAATCACATCCCCCGCATGATAGACCACGACAGGGTTGTAAATCGTCTGGGCAAAGGTATTCGCCGTGTCGGCTGACGGGCCGCTGCCTGAAGCACTCCCGGTCATCCCGTTGGTATCCACGCCCAGCCGGAAGGTATGGCCGTCCGTCGGGTTGGCCCCGAGATTGACCGTCACGACAAAGTTGAACGTGCCGCCGGGCATGAGCACCGTGCTCGAGCTGAACCCCCAGAGATTCGTCCCGCGCACGTTGAGCGTGCTCACCCACGAATCGCCGCTGTCCCATCTGCTGTCGCCGTTGACGTCCTGCCACAGGTTGAGTCCGCCCTTGCCGCTCACATACGCGGTGTCGCCGTTATCGGCAGTGCCGTAGTTGTGGACGGTCAGGCCCAGCAGGGTTTCGTCCCCCGCCTGGCAGTATATCCGCCCGGCCAGAACCGTGGCGTTCGTCGAATCCGGATACAGGTACACCGCGGGCGTATCGCGCAGAATCACCTGCGGCACCGGCGCCGCAAGAATGGTAATGGCATCCGTTCCCGTCGCCGTGCCGCTCGTCGCCGTCCAGGTGTGATACCCGATATAGGTCGAATCGTTCTGCGCGTATTGCGTCCACTGGCTGGCGATATCCTCGGCGAACGCGTTATTGACATCCCGGTCGCCGGTGACCACCCACGACTTGCGCACCAGGGTAATATCCGTGCCCCAGGCGCCGGCCGACGAATCGCCCATGACATCGATGGTGTCGCCGGCGGGATCGAGCAGGACCAGGTCGTCATCGCCGGAGAATCCCATGACATTCGATGTCGTCAGCAGGTCGGCGGCATTGCGGATGGTGGTCTGCGTGGCATTGTCGTTGACGACCACAAACACGCCGTTCGGCGCTATCGTCCCGGACAATGCCAGCGTGTATACTGTCCCGGTCTGAATGATCGACCGCAAGCTATACCCCGCCAGGTTCAGCGTCTGGCCGGTGCCGTTGAATATTTCCAGGTATTTGTTCTGCACATCGCCCTTGTAGTATTCGCTGAAGAAGATCGCATCCGCACTCCCCGCTGAGGCGTGAATCACATTGGCGCCGAGCGTATCCATCTGCACATCCAGGGTCTTGACCCCGTTGACAAAACCGCTGGTGGCGATCGGATAGATGGCGCCGGTATCAACCGTCAGATATGCCGTGTCAGCAAAACCGGTATATGTCCCGCCCAGCCGGTTGAGCGCAGTAATGGTAATGGAAAAACTGTCGTTGCGATAGCCCGTCGCCGGGGCGGCTACTGTAAACGCCCACAACTCTTCGCCAGTGGTGCGGTTGACCTCGTTCGACAGGATGCCGGCATTGCCGGCGGTATCGACCCCGCGAATGGCAAAATAATAGGTCGCCTGCGACCATAATCCGGTAACGATGGTTGAATCCGCACCGATCGCCGCCAGCAGCGAATGCTCCGATGACGTCCACAGACTGTCGTTGGTGCCAATCCCCGCGACGGTATCCCAATAGATCTCGTAGCGCACGAACGGCGACAGGTTATCGTGCGTCAGTGCCGTCCAGGTCAGCCGTACCGTATCGGACCCGGCCGACGCGGCGGTCAAGGTCAGGGTTGCCGGCACCACCGGATCAATCCGCAGGGTGAACCAGGTGTCGGATACATCCGACCCGCCCGGGCAACCGGTGATCTTGAACGCATAGGTATCCACACCGGCATCCTCGCCCGCCACCGTGATTGTATCAAGAACACCGGTAACATCGATGGTATCGGTGGTCGCGTCAGTGTCCCGGATGCGGATGTCGAAGAAGGTGTCGCCGCAGGCGAGCGTCGTCCCCTGATAGACCACCGTCAGCCCCGACCATGCCAGCGTTTCGCCCGTATGCACCCACTGCGCCCCGTAATTGGTCAGCGGCCCGTGATAGCCGCTGGTCACCGCCGGGGTCCCGATGAAGGTCAGGTCGTTTTCCGTCGTCGCCGCGAGCACATTCTGCCAGCCGGGCGACGACGGCACGGAATCCGTGACATTGGCATAGACGTTGCACGCCTCGTCGTTCCACCCGAACTTCGGGCGGAAGACCCAGCCGACCGTCAGGGTATTGCCGCTGCGCGTCGCCGTCCCCCCCACCAAAGTCACATAATTGTTCTGTCCGCCGCTGAAGGCGCTGGTATCGCCGCAATCGATCCAGCTCTGGGTGGTGTCATTCCACAGGGCAAAGTGGCGGCTATTCTCGTCAAATTTGAAGTAGGCGCACGAATCACCGGCGGCAAATTCGGTGCTGCTGTTAATTAGCACAACACATGAATCGATTTCCGCAAAACCATTGCTGTCGGTGAAGGTTATCGTGCAGGAGTAGGTCTGCTCCGCCAGCAGTTTCGCCGTGCTGGTCGAGTCCATCTTTGCCGACCAGATAAACGGCGCCGTGGCCGCAGTGTAGCTGATGGTCTGGATACCGCTGTTCGTCGTGTCCGCCAGCGGCCCCCAGCCATACCGGTCGGTGGCCACGCTGTCCGTCCCGACCCGCAGCTGGAACGTATGCCCGTTCGTGGGGGTGGCGCTGATATTCGTCGTGACGACAAAGTTGAACACCCCGGCCGGCATGAGGACCGTACTCGCACTGAAGCCCCAATACCCCGTCGCCCGCCAGTTGAGTGTACTGACCCACGAGTCGCCGCTGTCCCAGGCGCTGTCGCCATTCACATCCTGCCACAGGTTGAGTCCGCCATGGCCGCTCTCGTATCGCGTGTCATTGTCGTTGGCGGTGCCGAGATTGCGAATCGTCATGCCCAGCAAGGTATCGCCCGTCGAGTCGCCCACGATGCGGCCGGCCAGCAGCGTGGCATTGGTGGCATTGGCATACAGCGTGACGCTGGGGGTGTCGCGCAGATAGACCGCCGGCTTGTTCGCCGCCACCACAGTCAGCGTCGGCGAGGAATCGAGCGCGCTGACGTTCGTCCCCCACGGGTCGGAACGCATGACGAAGGTATGGGTGCCGAGCGTCGCCGGGGCCACCGCCGCCGCCGCCCCGCCGCCGGTGCCGTAAACGATCGTCACCGAATCGGGCCGGCTGGTCGAGTCCGAGCCATTGAGGCAGACGATGATCGTCGAATCGCGGATGATGGCGTTGGTCTGGCCCAGCGCGTCAATCGCATCCGTCCAGTTGCCTTCCACCGTGACGTAGCCCGGTGCAGCGGCATCGGTATCCTGCGGTTTGGTCCATCCCGGCGGAATCGTCAGGGTCAGGTAACCGCTGGCGGTATTGTCGCCATATTCGTACTTGTCACTCAGATAACTGAATTTCCAGGTGCCGCTCGCATTCGCCGCCACATTGACGGCGGGCGTTACTTCCCAGCGCCCCGTTCCCTGATAATTGCGGAACGCGGTGTTGACTGCACCCCTGGTACCCACCCCGTTATAGTATTCCCAGCCGTACTTGCTATTGGTGTCGTCGCCGTTCGCATTGCGCTGAATTCCCCAATGTTTGCCACCGTCACCGTAGCTCATCACACAGTCGAAACTGCCGTGTGTATCGCCCAGGCATTCCCACTGCCCCTGCTGCATCGCCAGCGTCATGCCGCGCTGCAGGGAAGCTGACATGGCGGCCCCGGCATCCGACCATGCAACAAAATCCTGCATCGTCGTTGCACCCGACATGTACACCGCATAACCGGCATCCGTGGTCGTTAAGCCGTTGGTCATGTAAATGTCCCATGCCGTCGCCGTCGGACCATCGGCTTTGGCGGCATCGCCCGTGCCGCCCGAAGCACCGCCAACCCACAGCACGATGTAGTCGCCGGCCGCGACCTCCTGCCCCTGGCCAAAGGAGTAGGTATCGATGCTGTTGACCCGGTAAAACGCCAGCGAATCGTACAGCGCTCCGCCGCTTACTGCCTGGAATTCAACCCACTGCGTATCCGTGCTGTAATAGTGCACTTCGTTGAACCGGAGTTTTGCTTCGCTACCGGCCACGACAATCACATCATCGACCCCCAGCGCCTGAGCGCTGCTCCACACGCCGGTACTGTCCTTGGTCTTGGCGTAATGCCAGCACAGATACAGATGCGCTCCGTTCGCTACCGCAACGGAAACGGTTTTGGTGTCGATGCGGGTGGTGCTCCCCGGCGCCCCGGTAAAACCGTTATTGTCCGCATCCGCGGCGAACGAGGTGATGAAATCACTCCCCGCTGCCGTCCAGGTGGTGCCGTTCGTGGAATAAAATAACCGGATGCTGAAGCCGTCAGCATTGGTGCCGTTGCGGTACTTTTCCACGCTGTATGACACCGTCACCTGCGAATAGGCATGCCCCGAGCTGTTCAGAAAGTCGGCGTACAGCATGCCGCCATGACAACTGCTGCCGCCGATCCAGCCATACGCCCGCTCGGTATTGTTTGAGTTCGATCCCGCGTAAAAATTTATCGTGTCATTCGCCGCAGAGGTGGACATGTTATCGCCTGCCACCAATGTGCTGCTGCTATACGGTTGTGAACTGTACGCTCCGATGGTTGTGTCTTCGCGCATGACGCAGCGCCAATCAGTCGGTGGCGGCTGATTGCCAATACCAACCGTAAACGGCTGATAGTATGGCGTAGTGTCTGAAAGCCACAGCGCCGCATCTGCCTGCTCTCCAAAAGAGAACACCGATACCATCATGATTGCGATGATGATCAAAAGTTTTTTTGTATCCCTATATTTCACAATCATTTTCCTCAAATATCCTATACCCCTGAAAGGGTATATATAGATGCAAACACTATTCCCAATATTAGTTATTACTAACATGCCTCGCCATATCTCTTAACTCATTGCAATCATATAATTAGTGATTTCTTATCAATTTTACCAAAATGTTCTTTTTTGTGGTATAATATACAGCTGAGTACTTTTGAACCTGTAAAAAGTGCCCGATATTTAATCGATAAGCGTTATTAATTACACACATGGGGTGTTTGTATGTTATCCGAATACAAAATTATGCAATCAGCATTTATGTCTAATTTAAGCCGATTATCTGGAACCATTGCAGTTATCCATCACGGTGATGCTGATGGGATTATTGGTGCCGGGTTGGTGGGTTCCTATCTTACCCGACGAAGTATCCCGGTGTTCTATCAATCATTCGCTGAATGTGATGCCCGTGAATTACCCCGTATTGAGGCGGCAGTTGCCGCCTGCAGCGCCGGCATTTTTATTGAAGCACAAGGCTTGCCGGAAAGCTATCGCACCCTTTCCGACCGCGTGCTGAACATCGACCATCATCCTTCGCCTGACCCACCGGTCATCACCCGCACGCTCAATCCCTGGCTGCATGGCATTGACCCGCTTCCGGCCGCTTCGTACGTCGTCTACGACCTGCTGCGGGCAACGCTGCCGTCGGCAGCGGCCTGGCTGGCGGCACTGGGCAGCATTCTCGATTACTGCCCTGCAGCCGCACAGGAACTCGTCGCCCGTGAGCAGCCGCAGCTGGTCCGCCTCGCAGAACTGCGCGACACATTTCTCGCGGTACAATACGTCGAGCCCTTCACGACGGAGCTTGCCGCCCTGCTCGCCACCCTGCCATCACCCGAGGCGCTGCTGGCCCGGGCCCCGTTTGCCGCGCGGCGCACCGCGTTCCTTGCCCGGCTCGCCCACGCCCGCACCGCCGCCGAACTCCGGCCGCACGCGGTCATCGCCCGCACCACCGCGGACAGTTTCCGCCTCGCCTCGCCGCTGGCCAACCGCCTGCAGGATGAGTTTCCCGGGCGGCTGATCGTCGTGATTGAACACCAGCATGACCGTGCACGCTTCTCGGTGCGCAATCGCGCCGGCGAGCCGCCGGTCGGTCCGACCCTGGCCCGCCTCGCCGATGAACTGGCGGTCCGCACCGGGGACGCCGCCGACGGCAGCGGGCACGCGACCGCGGGTTCCGCCCGCCTCCCCGCCGCCCACGACGAATCATTCCTTGCCGCCCTGCTCGCCGCCTTCGCCGCGTCGGCCTGACCGCCGGCAGCCCGATTCTCCCCGCACCACCGCTCCACCCGGCCTGCCGGTGCTGCCCGACCCGGCGGCCGGCGACAGTCATTGTGCCGGCTTGACAACCGCCGCCGCTGCCGGTTATCCTGCCGGCAGGAGAGTGCCGCATGGAGTTGTATCGCGCCATTATCATCAACCCGGTCAATCGCCACAAAACCGAACTGTTTGCCAACGGTGCGCTGCTGGTCGGCGACGACGGCCGGATTATCGCCTGCGGTGACCATGCCGCCGTCGCCGCCCGTCCGGAAGCTGCCGCCGCGCGGGTACACGACTGGCGCGGACGCTACCTCGCCCCCGGTTTCATCGACGCCCATGCGCATATCCCGCAGCTCGACCAGCGCGCCCGTTACGGCGAAACCCTGCTCGACTGGCTGCAGAAATACATCTATCCCGCCGAGGCGCGGTTTGCCGAGCCCGCGGTCGCCCGCGCCATTTCCACCCGCTTCTTCCGCGAGGCCCTCAAAAACGGCACCACCACCGTCGTCGGCTACTCGTCCGCCGACGCCGGCGCAACCGACATCGCCTTTCAGGTGGCGGACGAGCTCGGCATTCGCGCCTGCCTCGGGCAAACGATGATGGACGTCAACCACGACCGCGCCCGCACCGGCGACACCGACCGTGTCCTGCGCGAAAGCATTGCCCTCTGTGAACGCTGGCACGGCCGGGACCGCGGCCGCTTGCGCTACGTCTTCACCCCGCGGTTCGCCCCCGTCTGCTCGCCCGCGCTGATGCGCGGCATCGGCGACTACGCCCGCGCGCAGCGCATCCCGATCCAGACCCATCTGGCGGAAAACGAGCAGGAAATGGTCGCCGTCATGCGCCTGTTTCCCGAATGCGAAACCTACACCGACGTGTACCGCACCTACGGCCTGCTCACGGAACAGACCTGGCTGGCGCACTGCATCCATCTCTTTCCGTCGGAGCTGGCCATGCTGCATGACGCCGGCTGCCGCGTCATCCACTGCCCATCGTCCAACTTCTTCCTCAAATCGGGATCCATCCGCCTGCGGGAGATGGAAAAGCAGCGCCTCCCCGTCGCGCTCGGCACTGACATCGGCGCCGGCCCGAGTTTTTCGCTCTGCGATGTGATGAAGGCCATGAACTACGCGCAGGAATATCACCTGCCGCCCACCGCCGCCTATTACTTCGCCACGCTCGGCGGTGCGGAAGCGCTGGGGTTGGGCGATTGCACCGGCAGTTTTTCTGCCGGCAAAGACGCTGATTTCATCGTCATCGACCTGGCGCACCTCTCCCCGACCTTCAAGCTGGAAGGGCTCGAGGATCTGCTCGCCTTTCTCATCTATCTCGGCAACGACAGCATGGTGGACCGCGTTTACATCCGCAATCACCCGGTCTGGGAACGGACCGCCCCGGAGGCCATCCCATGAAGCACCTTCTGATACTCATCGCAGCTGGCGTGCTCCTCCTGACCGCCTTGACCGCCGGCTGCACCGGGCCGGGCGCCACAGCCTCCACCTCCGCTCCAATCGCCACAACGACGGATTCCCCATTCACACCGGTTCCTTTCACGGCCGGACAGACCGTGCATCTGCAGGCGCTGGTCGAAACCGCGGGCGCGGACCAGGTCTGGCTCGTCACCGACTGGGAATCCCGCTCGCGCCGCAGTTATGCCGTGATCAGCGCCCACCGGGCCGAACTGGCCGCGCATGCCGGCGAGATTGTCGTTGCTGACGGTGTTGTGGAGCAGGCCTTTGCCTTTCACGGCACCATTCGCCTCACCGCCTGGCAGCCCGCGGGTCAACCCGCTGCTGATTAGGCGTCCCGGCCGGATCTGCCCGCCAAACCGCGGCTCCAGTTGCCAAACGGCGCAGGCGGAGGTATAGTTTGCCGCATGGAACAGCACGGTTCGCGAACCAGCGGCATTCTCCTCCCGGTCAGCGCCCTGCCTTCGCCGTTCGGCATCGGCGACGCCGGCGGCACGGCCTACCGCTTTGTCGACTGGCTGGCCGACGCCGGCCAGTCGCTCTGGCAGGTCCTGCCGCTCATGCCGACCGAATCGGGGTGCGGCAACTCGCCCTACAGCAGTCCGTCGGCGTTTGCCGGCAATCCGCTCTTCATCAGCCCCGAAGCGCTGGTGCGTGCCGGCCTGCTCCAGGAAAGCGACCTGCACCCGCAACCCAGTTTCCCCGTCGGGCGCATTGATTACACTGCCGTCACCTCATACAAATCGCACCTGCTCTCCCGGCTGGTCGAACGCCATCCCGACCCGGCGCGCCTGCCCGGCTTCCAGCAGTTTTGCGCCGAGCATGCGGATTGGCTTGAGGACGATGCGCTCTACCGCGCGCTGAAAAAACATTTCCACGGCCGGCCCTGGTTCCAGTGGCCCGAGGATATCCGCCGCCGGCAACCCGCCGCAATCGATCATTACCAGGATATCCTGCAAACCGGCGTCACTACCGCCAAGATCGCGCAATACCTCTTCTGGCGGCAATGGTCCGACCTGAAGAACTATGCCAACGGCCGCGGCATCCGCCTGTTCGGCGACCTGCCGATCTATGTCACCCACGACAGCGTTGAGGTCTGGCGCTACCCGCAGTTCTTCAAGCTCAATCCCGACGGCTCGCCCACCCATGTGGCGGGGGTGCCGCCCGACTACTTCAGCAGCACCGGCCAGCGCTGGGGCAATCCCGTCTACGACTGGGAGGCACTCCAGGCGGACGGATTCCGCTGGTGGGTGCGCCGCCTCCGCCATCAGTTCCGTTTCTTTGACTGGTTGCGGCTCGACCATTTCCGCGGTTTCGCCGCCTACTGGGAGATTCCCGCCGCCGAACCGACCGCCGTGCGCGGCAACTGGACCCCGGTCCCCGGCGCGGAGCTGTTCTCCGCCATCCGCCGCGAACTCCCCGACGCCCGGCTGGTGGCGGAAGACCTCGGCATTATCACTGACGACGTGCGCGCACTGATGGCCCGGTTCGGGCTGCCCGGCATGAAAGTGCTGGTTTTTGCCTTTGGGGACGACGCGCGCAATCCTTATCTGCCGCACAACCATGTGCCGAACAGCGTGGTGGTCACCGGCACCCACGACACCAATACCGCCGCCGGCTGGCTGGCCGACGACGCCACCCCCGCCGAACGCGACAGCTTCACCGCCTACACCGGCGCACCGTCCGCGGAGATGCTGGTGCGACTCGCTCTTGCCTCGGTGGCCGAAACAGCGATCATTCCGGTGCAGGATATTCTGGGCCTGGGTTCCGCCGCGCGCATCAACCGCCCGGGGACCGCCGCCGGCAACTGGGAATGGCAGCTGGCGCCCGCCGCGTTAACCCCGCAGCATCGCGACCGGCTCGCGGCGCTGACCCGCATCTACGGCCGCGAGCGCCGCTGACCGGGTCACGCCGGTTTGTGCAGCAGCACTTCCCGCAGGGTCAGCACAATAATCTTCAGATCAAACCACACCGACCAGTTTTCAATATAGTATAAATCGTACAGGGTGCGCAGCTCGATGCTGGTGTTGCCGCGCAGTCCGTTGGCCTGCGCCCAGCCGGTGATGCCGGTCTGCACGTTGTGGCGGTCGTCATAGAAACACATGGCATCGCCGAACTGCCGCACAAAATGCGGCCGTTCCGGTCGCGGCCCGATCATGCTCATCTCGCCGGTCAACACATTCCACAACTGCGGCAGTTCATCCAGCGACGTGCGGCGCAGGAACAGCCCGAGCGGGGTGCAGCGCGGATCGTCCGCCTGCGCCCAGACCGGCCCGCTTTCCTCCTCCGCATCCAGCCGCATCGTGCGGAATTTCAGCATGCGAAATGCCCGGCCGTTGCGCGACACCCGCTTCTGGCGGATCAGGACCGGGCTGCCGTCACGCCACCAGACCGCCAGCGCCAGCGCTGCCAGCACCGGCGTCAGCAACAGCAGCGCCCCGCCGGCCACCGTCAGGTCGAACAGCCGCTTCAGCAACCGGTTGTGCGGCTCCAGCAGCGGATGCCACAGGCAGTTGAGCGGTGTCAGTTGCGTCAGCAGCGGCAGCCCCGGCGCAGGCTGACCCAGTCCCGGAAGGAAGGGAACGAGTTTCACCGCCTGCTGCCGTTCCGTGCAGGCGGTCAGGCAGGCGGGAAACGATGCCTGCGCCGTGACCGTCGCCGTTACCCATACCTCATCCGTCCCATCCGGCAGCGCCGCCGCCGGCGACCAGGCCTGGATCATGACCGGCCAGGCCGCATCAGCCGGCACAGCGTCAATCACCAGCGCGGCATGATACCGGGTCATCCCGCCCTGCGGCGGCCGGCCCTGGGCGATAATCACGTTCAGTTCCGCCACGGTACCCGCCAGCGCCACCCGCGTCGGCGCGCGCCGTTCGCGATAGCGCGCATGGACCAGCATCACCAGCGGCAGCGCCCCGAGCAGCGCGCTCACCACCACCGTCATCGAAAAGGTGAACGACCGGTAGACAAAGGCAAAGGTCAGCAGACCGAAGCAGACGAACCCGTACAGAAACAGCAGCGCGCGCAGCGCCTGCTCCAGCGATTGCCGGCGCTGATACGCAAGGCCGAGCAGCGCCCCGCCCAGCCACAGCGCATCCGCCAGGAGCAGCAGCTTGAGATACGGCAGGAGCGGAGGAATGCCGAACGGCAGCGGCACCGCGCCGCTGAAGAAGCGCAGCCAGAACACCGTCAGCGCGCCGGCGTCAAACACCGCCAGATCCGCCAGCAGGCGAAACCGGCGCGAATAGTTGCGCAGCGGCGCCCGCCCGGTTGTATCGCTCACCTGTTCACCATGGCTCAATCCCGGTCCTTTCGCCGCGTCATCCTAACAGCACCGCCCGCCGCCGTCAATACCCCGTCGCTGGTGCCGGCATCAACTGCGGGTGAGCGCATGGTCGACCACATCGCGGAACTCGCGCTGAAACCGCTCCCGGGCAAACGGCAGCGCTGCCGCCCGGCAGTCAGCCGCCGGCCACAACCGCCCTTCGCAGGCGATCATCGCCGCCGCCACCGCCGCCACCGTCTGCTCCCTGAAAAACACCCCGCTCGTCCCGTCCTGCACCGTTTCCGCCGCCCCGCCGGCACCGTAGGCGATCACCGGCCGGCCGCACGCCATGACTTCGACCGGAATGATGCCGAAATCCTCGCAGGCCGGAAAAATCAGGGCGCGGCAATTCCGGTAGTACTCGCGCAGCTCCTCACGGGGAACCTGCCGCCGCCAGGTGATACCGGCCGGCAGGTCGTGCAGCCAGGCCGACGCGCACGGCCCGTCGCCGATTACCACCAGTTTCCGCCCCAGCTGCCGGCAGGCCGCAATGGCCAGATCCAGCCGCTTGTAGGGCACCAGTGCCGATGCGGCAAGATAGTAATCGCCGGGCGCAGCTCCCGACGGCGTGAAGTAGTCGGTATCCACCGGCGGATAGATCACCGCCGCCGGGCGGCCGTACCAGCGTTCGATGCGCCCGGCCACCGTGCGGGAAATGGCAATAAATTCGGTAACATTCGCCGCACCGGCACGGTCCCATGCCGCCAGCCGGTCGAGCATGCGGTTTGCCAGCGGGCGCAACGGCACCGGCAGCGACCGCATATACTCATCGCGCAAATCGTAAAAATAGCGGGCGGGTGACAGGCAATAACACAGGTGCCGGCCCGTTACCGGCAGGTTCTTGATCGCGCAATGGGAAATGGAGATAGTCAGATCCGCATCGCTTGCCATCCGGCGCAACGCACTGGGGAACAGCGGCAGCAGCTGCCGGTAATACCGGGCCACGCCCGGCAGCCGGTTCAGGCCGCTGGCGGTGATGCGCACCCCGCGCCATTTAGCCGGCCAGTTCCGCTCCTGCGCGAACAGGGCCAGCAGGCGCGCCTCAGGGTACAGGGCCCGGATTTCCTCCCAGCACACTTCCCCGCCGCGGCGGTGGAATACCCAATCATGGGCGATGGCCATGGTCCGCGGCGACGGCACCGGCGCTGCTGCCGGCAGCGAAGTCAGCGTGCGGCCCGGCTCGCGCAGCAGCGTTGGAATGGTTGCCGTCCGCCCGGCCAGCACGCGCCGCACCACCTCGGCCAGCTGCATCCCGGCGGCGGCCCAGGTAAACTGCCGGACATGCGCGCCCCCGCGCGCGATCATCTCCTGCCGCAGCGTCTCGTCATCCAGCAGTGCGCGCAACTGACCCGCCGCCGCCGGGATGCGCTCGGCATCAAACCACACCGCGGCATTGCCCGCCGTCTCCGCCAGCGCCGGTGAACCCCGCCGCAGCAGCACCGGCACGCCCGCCTGCATCGCTTCGAGCGGCGGATAACCGAACCCCTCCGCTTCGCTGCAGAACAGGAAAACCCGCGCCTGCCGGTAGGCCGCGCCCAGGGCTGCCGGGGTCAGGCGCGGGCATACCGTGATCCGTTCGCGCACCGGTGACGCGGCCACCGCCCGCGCCGTGCGCCCGCCATCCTCATGCGGCGCCTGGCGCAGCACCAGCCGGCACTCCGGGTCGTTAAGTGTCTCAAACAACTGCACTGCCAGGTCGGCATGCTTGTACGGCTTGCCGCCCACACAGAAGATATAGCGGCCGGCAACCGGCGGCGCGCCGTCTGCCGGCAGCGGCGAAACGCCGGGATAGACCGCGCCCGCCGGCGAATAGCGCGGCACCACCGGCGCCAATTCACAGCAGCGCCGGCGCTCACGCCGCAGCGGCAATTCCCGGGCGGCCACGGCCCGCGTGTCCGCCACCACCACCGCCGCCTCGCGCAGCGCGCGCGTGGCCAGATAGCGGAACGCCGGCGGCACATGCCGGCGGAAATGGCGGGGATAGTCAAGCGGAATCAGGTCATGCAGCACGGCTATGGTCCGGGCCGCCGGCCAGAACCGCGGCAGATTGATGTGGGGTACCACCAGCCAGTCGATCCGGTGTTCATGCAGCAGGCGCGGCAGCCGCCAGTGCTCCGCCAGGGTCAGCGGCGGCACGTCACACGACAGCAGGGTGGCGCCGGGCAGCTCCCATTGCCCGTCGGCGGGCTGAATGACATGCCAGACGCATTCCGGCAGGCGTTGGACCAGTTCGGGGAACATCCCGCGCAGATAGGTGCCGATCCCGCTGTGGAAACGCATGCGCGCATCAAGCGCGATCCGCACGCCGGTGCTCCCGGTGCCAGTCATGCTGTTGACTGCTCCGTGACGGTCAGATCTGGTCGAACGCGCGCCGGATGGTTTCCGCCGGCGGCGGCGCCGTAACGAAACTGACCAGCGGCACCACCGCAAAGGGGAGAACCATGGCAATGCAGGAGGCGAGCGGCGCCTTGTCCGGACCCAGCCAGTAGAACAACCCGATTGCCGTCACCAGGCCCGTGGCCATGCCCGCCGCCGCGCCCAGCTTGGTGGTGCGTTTCCAGTAGAGCGCGTACAGGTAGGGCGCCATGAACGAACCTGCCACCACCCCCCACGACAATGACATCAGGGTCACAATGATATCGAACTGGTAGCTGGCGATAACGTACGAAAACGCGATAAACACCGCCGACAGAAACCGCATCAGCGCCACTGATTCCTTCTGCGAAACCTCGGGCTTGATATGGCCCTTGTACAGGTCAATGGCGATGGCCGAGGCGGAAACCAGCACCAGCGACGAGAGCGTTGACATGGACGCCGACAGCACCAGCAGCAGGATAATCGCCATCAGCCATTCCGGCAGGTACTGCGTCAGCAGGGCGGGGATGTTCCGGTCGAAATCCGGCACCTGCTTCGCCACCCCGTCGACCATTTTTTCCACCATAACCGGCTGCGTCATGAACACATGCTGCATGGCCCCGGTGAAATAGGCGGCGAAGGTGATGATCAGCGCAAAGATCGTGGTGACAATCGCCGCTTTGACGATCATCTTTTCATTCTTGATCGCGTAGAATTTCTGCACCATCTGCGGCAGCCCCCAGGTCCCGAACGAGGTCATGAAGACCAGCGAGAAAATCATCAGCATGGAGGGCTGCTTCGCGGCGGGAATATGCTGCGGGTAATTGGCACTGATGGTGCTGATCGTCGCTTCCAGCCCGCCGGCCTTGCCGACGAGGATCCCGATCATCAGCAGCGATCCGACCAGCATCACCATTCCCTGCACAAAATCCGTCATGGCAATGGCAAAATACCCGCCCAGCACCAGGTACACCCCCGTGAAGAAGATCATAATCAGCAGTGCGTAATTGTAGGAAATGTGGAAATTCGCCTCAAACAGGTGGCCAAGCCCCTTGAACACCGACGCCGCGTAGGGAAGCAGAAACACGAAGATGATCACTGCGGCAACCATCTTGAGGTGTTTCGCCGCGTAGCGCTCCTGCAGAAATTCGGGCATGGTCATGGCCGTCAGGTTCTGCGACATGATGCGCGTGCGCCGGCCGAGGATCAGCCAGGCCAGCGTCGCCCCGCCCAGCGTATTGCCCAGCGTGATCCACAGCACGTCGAGTCCGAAGCCCCAGCCCAGTTTGCCGGCAAAGCCGATGAAGATCACCGCGGAAAAATAGGTGGTGCCGTAGGCAAAGGCGGAAATCCACGGCCCGATGTCACGCCCGCCGAGAAAAAAATCGTTCAGCGACGACGTCCGCCGCATGCCCCAGATGCCGATCCCCACCATCACCACCAGAAACACCGCCAGCAAGGCAATTGCCATCCCTGTTTCTCCCTATCTTGGCAGCAACCGGCCGGCCCGCACCCCCGCCGCTCCGTCGCGGAAGCGGCAGCGTTCGGCACCTGTTTGCTGCTGGAATTGCATTCGTTGCCGCCATGGCGGCAGCGGTATTATTGTAGCATACCTCTGCTGCCGCCGCACCCGGACGCCGGCCGCGGCCAGCGTCGGAAACCGTCATTGACGCTGCCGGCAATCCCGTGTATACTGGCGGCACGGCTGGGATCGCGCTCGATGATGCCAGTCGCAGGGAGAATTGCTGATGCATACCGTTTCCGCTGCGGGCGGGCGCCTGTTGCTGCTGGCGCTGCTGTTGTTGGCCGCCGGCTGTGCCAACCCGTATCGCTCGTATTACGTCGATATGGCCGAGCGCCTGCCCGACCGCGACGCCATTCTCGCCCCCGCGCCCGAGCCGGGTGCGCCGCGACTGGTCTCCTCCGCCAGCATGGAAAGCGATATCCCCACCATGCTGGAAAACGGCTATCTGCTCGTCGGCAAAGTCGCCTTCCGCAGCAGCCGCGTCGACGAATCGCAGGCGCTGGAGCAGGCCCGGGAAGTGGGGGCCGACGTGGTCATGGTGGCGCGTGAATTCACCGGCACCGTCACCCAGAGCGTCCCCATCACCGAATGGCTCCCCGAGCGGCGCTATACCACCACTGAGCGCACCACCGTGACGCGCGGCGACACCGATCCCACCGTGCGGGAGCGCACCATCACCCAGGTCATTCAGGGCGAAGCCCAGGTGCGCTACGTCCCGCAGGCGGTCGATTATTACAGTTATTCCGCCACCTTCTGGCGCAAGACC
>CAZFBR010000048.1:12895-18155 GCA_964517215.1 uncultured bacterium | reverse complement strand
AAGCCGCCGCTGCCGCGGCCCTGGCCGCCATCAAGGTCGGCATCGGACCGGCCCCTGTCACCTCGCTCAAGGAAATCTATCAGCAGGCCCGCCTGCGCATGAACAATGCCTGCCGCGCCTGCGAACCCTGTGACGGCGTGTGGTGCAGGGGTCAGGTTCCCGGCATGGGCGGGGTCGGCGAAAATCGCGCCTTCCGCGCCAATCTCCGGGCGCTGCAGGGCTGGCAGCTCAACAGCCGGGTCATCAGCGACGTCAAGGAACCCGACACCACCGCCGCACTGTTCGGCTACCAGCTGTCGCTGCCGGTCATCGCGGCGCCGGTAACCGGCGTCACCACCAATATGGGCGGCGGACTCAGCGAGGAGGATTATGTGCGCGCGGTGGTGCGCGGCTGCCGTGCCGCCCGCACCCTCGCCTGCGTGGGCGACCGTGCCACGCCGGACAAGTACCGCGTCAATCTGCAGGCGGTCGCCGACGCCGGCGGCTGCGGCATCGCCGTTTTCAAGCCGTTATGCGATCAGGCCGCGCTGTTGCGCCGCCTGCGCGACGCCGAGCAGGCCGGGCTGGCGGCAGTCGGTCTCGATCTTGATTCCGTGCCGCTGGCCACCATGCACCACGCCGCAACCCGGGTCGAGCCGAAATCTGCAACGCAACTGGCGGAACTCATTCAGGCCACCCGCCTGCCGTTCATTGTCAAGGGCGTGCTCACTCCCGCCGACGCCCGTCTCGCCGTCGAGCTCGGCGCCAAAGCCCTGATCGTTTCCAACCATGGCGGGCGCGTGCTCGATTCGCTGCCGGGCGCCGCCACGGTGCTGCCGGAAATCGCCGCGGCGGTCGCGGGAAAGATTCTCATCATCGCCGACGGCGGCGTGCGCAGCGGCGAGGACGTCTTCACCTATCTCGCGCTGGGCGCCGATCTGGTCACTGCCGGCCGGCCCCTGGCGATCTGCGCGATCGGTGCCGGCGAGACCGGCGTCTGCTTCTACCTCAACCACCTGCGCACGGGCCTGCGCCATGCCATGCAGCTGACCGGACGCGCCACTCTCGCCGAACTTGATGCTTCCGCCCTGCGCCCCGCCTGAGCGCACACCCCACCCGTCCGCCCTGATCCTCTTCCCCACTTAACCGATTTTTGCGCTGAGCTGCTGGTTGCGTTTCTTCAGCCGGTACGACAGCACCTTGGTAATCGCCAGGATCAGCTTGTAGCAGAGCCGCAGGTTTTCCTTTTCCATTTCCTGGAACGACCGCCGCGAGATGCGGTAGCAGACGCTGTCGACGATGGCCTTGCAGGTTGCGGAATGGAATTTTTCGACCAGAAACGCCATGTCGCCGAGGATGTTGCCCTTGCCCAGCCGGGCAATTTCGACCTGCCGCCCGGTCTGCGCGTTGGTCTGATAGATGCCGATCTGTCCGTCGGCGATGATGTAGAGATAATCGCCGGTGGTGCCTTCGGAAAACACGACGGTGCCGGCGGCCAGCTTCACCTCTTCCGAAATGACGGAAAAATCCTTGAGTTCCTGGGTGGACAAATCGCCCAGCAGCTCGTCGAACGTCGGCAGTTTTTCCTGCAGGTCGATGTCAATCGCTTTGAGCATGCCCTTCATTCCGTCGGCGGCTTGCGCCTGCCCGCCGCCTTGAATTCTTCCACGGCCTTGCGCCAGGTTTCCCGCCAGTCAATATCCTGGAAGCGCTGCCGGTCCTTCCGGCAGGCCAGCCAGATGGCTACGGTGCCCGCGGACAACAGCAGCACGGTTCCCGCCATCAGCACTGCCCCCGCGGCCAGGGTGTCGATCAATTGCGAAAAAACAGCAGCACAAAGATGCCGGCCACTATCGCCAGGCCAATCAGCCCGGTCAGCACCCAATGCCCGATATTCATGGCCTTGTAATTCGTGCCGGTAAACCCGCCCAGCGAAGCGTCAATCGCGTCAGTCAGCGCATCGGCAATGAAATTCCAGCCGCCGGTCGCAAACAGCTTCACCGTATCGGCAAAGTTCTCACACCGTTGCACCGCCACGCCGGTGCCATCCTTCAGCATCCACCCGACAAACACCAGCACCAGCAGGCAGGCCAGGCCGAACACGATCCAGGCGACGATCCGGGCGTTCTTTTCGCTGAACTTCATCATCGCTATTTCTTCTTGTAGGAAATGGTGATGAACATGTCTTCCCGGCTCTTCTTGTAAAAATGGCGGAACGAATTACGGATATTCGGCTCGTACGAATAATAGAGTGTCAGCCGCACCATAGTGCCGTCATCCTCAACTTCGATTTCGTCCGTCGGATATTTCAGCATGGGCTGCGCATCGGGATCCTCGCGACGATTGCACAACCGGACTCCCGGCACAAAACCCGAGCCGATATTGATCGTCATCTCGCGCACATCTTCAACGTAATACGACCGTTTCATGCCCTGATGCGAGCTGGAGGTAATCTCCACATCCTTCTGCACCAATTGCTTGAGAATATTGAAGTTCTTGATGCGCAATTCCGCGATTGGTGTCAGGGGCGCCCGCCCCTCCATCTGATGCTCACTCATTCGCTTCGCCATGACAACCACCCCCTACGTATACAATCATATAATCATATATTACCACACCCATGGCGAAAATGCAAGAAAAGCGGATGGAATCAGCGTTATCTCCCGTGGTGATCGGCAATTACGGCGGCAAAAAGGCCCCGCCCATATCGGGCGGGGCCACGTTTCTGCGGTTCAGTACAACGTCTGAATTGGCGGCGGCGCCATATACAATGGCGCCGGGCTGCCGGTGTATTCATAGAAACCGCCCGCCGGCGTCGCCGCCGAAGGTTCCGGCTGCGGGGTCGGCACCGTGCGCTCGCCATGCGTGCGCACCGGCCGTATCGTTTCCGTTCGCCGCGTCTCTCCCAACAGCACATTGAGCGATACGCGATGAATATCACCCATATCATCAACCGGCTGATACGCATAATCAACCTTGAAATTGGCATAGCGGAAACCCAGCCCGCACGTCAGGCCGCTGCCGGCATCAAAGAGCGAATTGTACCCCAGCCGGAATGCCAGCGCGTCATTGAACACATATTCGCTCCCCACTGCCACCCCCCAGCCGTCGTCAATGGACTTTTGCACGTCAGCCGAAATGCTAATGGGGAATTCCTGCACCCGGTACGCACCGCCCGCCCGCCAGGTCAGCGGCAGCTCTTCCTTCTCGTGCTGATACTTCAGCTGCGGGCCGAAGTTCAACAGGGTCATGCCCAGGGTCAGGTTGTCATATTCTGCCGGGCAATACATCACGCCCAGATCCACCGCCCAGCCGTCGGCTTTTACGTTATCCAGATGCTCGCGGATATACTTCAGCGACGCGCCCCAGGTCACTTCGTCATTATACGGCCGGCCATAACCGACGCGCAGCGATAAATCGCTGCCGTCAAAGGACCCGCCTGCCACCGGCTGGTTAAGATTGCCAATGGTATAGCGTTGGAAGGTGCCCAGATCGACGTAACTCAAATCGGCGCCAACCGTGCCGCCGTGAAATCCGGGATAGACAAAACCCAGATACTCATGGTTGACGTCTTCCAGATACTCGTTGTGCATAAGCATTACTTCACTCTGCTGCACCAGCGCCAGACCGCCTGGGTTATAGGCGATGGCGTTGACATCATCCGCCATGGCTGTATAGGCACCGCCCATCGCTGCGGCGCGGCCGCCGGGGGCGATGGTCAGGAATGACGCGCTGCCCGTTCCCGCCGCTTCCGCCCATGCGGCTGACCCGCCAATGATTATCCCGAGCGCGGCTGTTACGCCGATTCGGATGAAACCGTCCATGGTCTTCATTATCCGCCTCCTGCCCCGCTACCGGATTACCATCAGCTTGACGACTTTGCGTCCGCTGTTGCCATTGAACACGACGAAATAGACGCCGCTGCGCACATCTTCGCCATCCCGGTTCTTGGCGTCCCAACCCGACGCCATGCCGGTGGCCGTGTTGATCTGCGCCTCATCCACCAGTTCACCGCGCAGGTTGTAGATCTTGACCTCAATGTTCTCGTTCGCCGGCACCTGGAAGATGATGCCGCTGCCGTCTGTGCCGTCATACGGCCGACCATTGGCGTTGTTGCCGTCGTTCGGCACGAACGGGTTCGGATAGACGATGATGTCGCCGACCGTGGCAACGCTGCCGATGTTCAAACCCGGCGCCTTCGGGAACAACCCGTAGATCGAGAAATGTGACACCCGCACCGAAATTGTCTGCGCCACGGGGTCTCGTCGGTATTCCATGCTGCCGTCCGGCCATGGCACCACCAAACCCGGCACGCTGAACACTTCCCGCCATGCATTCTGGGCCGGATCGTACCAGAAGATCGCCACATCGGCCGGATTGAATTCGTTGAGTTTTGACCAGTTGATCGACAGTGTGCGCACGATCGACTGGTCTTTGCTCAGGTCCTCACCGGTCGCGCTGGTCAGCTCCAGTTCGACAATCGTTGACGATCCCGCCGCATAGTCACCGATTTCACTGGTATCGGCTGATGCCACGAACGATCCTTCGGCGCCGTCCGGAACGCTTGCCGTCAGCACCGTCCCTGCCGCGGCATCCTCAAGGGTTACCGACCATTCCGTGCCGTCCGGCGTCCGCAAACTGGCTGTATCCGCAAAAGGATCGCAGATGGTGAACTGCGTCGGTGCCGCGCCCAATGCCGATGCACCCGCACCTCCGCCGGCTGAGGTGGTAAACGTCTCATACGCCGACCACGTGCCGGTATCGATCGATTTGACCTGCCAGTAATACGTCGTTGACGGGCTCAGCGCAATGGTGTACTGCGCTCCACTCGGCGTGATCGACGTATCGGTCTGGCCGGCCAAATACAGCATCAGCGTGCCGCTGGCGGTCGGCGCCGTTTTCACCGCCACCGTGAAGGTAACCATCGACGCATGGGTCGCCTGCCACTTGTACGTCGGCGTCAGACTGGTCGGTGTGTCCTTCTGCGGTGACAGCGTGCGCGGCGACAGCAGCGCCGGGGTAAACGTGTCGCCCGCGCTCCAGCTGCTGTTGCTGGCCTTCACGTACCAGTAGTACGTCGCTCCGTGTGCCAGCGCTGTCGTGTAGTTCGTCGGTGTTGCGCTCGTCCCCGTCACCGTCGTATCGCAAATCAGCGCACTCCCGTCCGTGTCCGGGCGGGTTTTCACGGTCATCCGGTAGCTCGTGGCGCCGTTCACTGCGTTCCACACAAACCGCGGGGTCAGCGTCGCCGGCGTCCCTGTCGTGGTGCTCACCTTCGGGC
>CAZFBR010000048.1:0-12795 GCA_964517215.1 uncultured bacterium | reverse complement strand
TCACCGTCACCGGCGCTGCCGCCGCCGTCGGCGTGAACGTGTCGAAGGTCGACCATTCCGTCGGGCCGGCCGCCCCGCGCACCGACCAGTAGTACGTCGTGCCGAAGCTCAGCGCCGTGTCATAGTTCGTCGGCGTCGCGCTTGTCCCCGTCACCGTCGTGTCGCACAGCAGCGTCCCCGTCGCGCTCGTCTTCACCACCACCCGGTACGTTGTTTCCGTCCCCGCGCTGTTCCACACGAACTGCGGCGTGATGCTCGACGGCGTCCCCGTCGTGTTGCTCGCCTTCGGGCTCACCGTCACCGGTGCGCTCGCCCGCGTCGGCGTGAACGTGTCGCCCGCGCTCCAGCTGCTGTTGTTGGACTTCACGTACCAGTAGTACGTCGTCCCGTACGCCAGCGCCGTGCTGTAGCTTGCCGGCGTCGCGCTCGTCCCCGTCAGCGTCGTGTCGTGCAGCACCGTCATCGCCGCGTTCTTCACCACCAGGCGGTAGTTCGTCGCCCCGGTCACCGCGCCCCACACAAACTGCGGGGTCAGCGTCGCCGGCGTCCCTGTCGTGGTGCTCACCTTCGGGCTCACCGTCACCGGCGCTGCCGCCGCCGTCGGCGTGAACGTGTCGAAGGTCGACCAGCGGCCAAGGATCGGCTTCACATTCCAATAATAGGTGGTGCCAAAAACCAGCGCCGGACTATATGATCCGCTGGGAATCAGGACCGACGTGCCCGTCACAATTGTATCGGCAAGCACGGTGCCCGCTGCCCCCGTTTTCACCACCACCCGGTATGACGTTTCACCACTCACGCTGCTCCACACAAACTGCGGGGTAAGGCTCGCCGGTGTTCCCGTCCCGTTCGCGGCGCGCGGCTGAACTTTCGTTGTTACCTGCGCCGCACGCACCGCTGCGTAGACATCGACCAAGCCGTAACCATATGTGCTGTCATACCCTGACGCACCCAAATCCTTCGCGGTGGTGGAGATGATGGTGTACACTTCGGCCGGGGTCAGATTCGGATTGACCGCATAGAGCAGGGAGACCACACCCGCGACATATGCTGCAGCATATGAAGTGCCCTGCACCGTATCCACTGCATCATTCAAATATGTAGTCGGGATGGTTTCGCCCGGCGCAACTACGTCAATATGTGACCCACGATTGGAAAAACTTGATACCGTTTTCCCCGGCCCAACCGAACCAACAGCAATAACGTAACTATTAGCAGCTGGATATCTTGTATAACTTCCTCCATCATTGCCCATCGGCGCAACCAGCGTTGCGCCACCATTATACGCGGCGGTAATGGCGTTATCAAGCGCAGTCGTGGTTGAGGTAAACACAAACCCCATGCAAATGACTTTGGCTCCCTTGCCAGACGCCCACGCTATACCTTGTGCTGCAGTTGCTTGTGACGTTCCAAGTTCAGCATTCAGTACCTTGACCGGGAGCAGGGTTCCCTGCCAGTTGACTCCGGCGATCGCGGTGCCGTTGTTGGTTACTGCCCCGATAATACCTGCCATGGCCGTACCATGACCATGATCATCCTGGGCAACGGCATCGGTATTAACAAAATCATAATCATCGGTAGTATTGATATGTGCCGCAAGGTCGGGATGATCGAGGTCAAGACCGGAATCAACAACGCCAATTTTGACGGTTGAATCACCCGTGGTAATGTCCCATGCCGCCGGTGCCGAAGTCGCGGTAAACGCGTAATTCAGCGGATACATCGGATCATTCGGTGTGAGCGCCTGTGCCTGCGTCAGCGGCAGGGCAAAGAGCAGCATCAACACCCAAAGGAAGCGCAGTATATTGCGATCAGAGCAGGTTTTCATGATTCCCCCTCAGCTTTCCCGGATTACCGTATCTCTATTAACATGCCACCCGCCATTACGGGAGCAAAAAAAATACACCCCAACGAAGACACCGGCATTGCTGCCGTCTCGCGGGGTGTCTTGGTGATAAATCCGTTTATCATCACACACATCGTCCTTGAATCCGAATTCACTAAGATCGTAATCGGCAGATCAACCCGCGATCTTAAGCAAATCCGCTAAATTGTATCTTTAATATACCACAAGCCCCGCGGAAAGTCAATGTAATTATTTATACTTATGAATCCACTCCGCGCTTTTGACGGGCGGTACAATTAAATGGTAAAATGCAAATCATCATGGAGCCAATACCGGTATTTGATGTTACCCTGCTGCAGGGATTGCGGGAGCTGATCGGTGAAACCGCGGCCAATGAACTGGTGGTGTTGTTTCATCAGTTGACCCGTCAGCGCCTCGCCACCATCAGTGGCGGCTCCCTTGACCAGGTGCGCGAAGCCGCGCATGCGCTCAAATCGGGCGCCGGTCAGCTGGGTGCCTTGCGCCTGCAGGCGCTTGCCCTGCAGGTCGAGCGCGCGGCCGCGCAGAAACAGGCGGACGAAATACAGCGGCTGATTCCCGGCCTGCAGGCGGCCTATGCAGAGCTGCAGCCCCTGCTGGTCAGCACGACACCGGCAGCGCCACCGCCACCGCCCGTGACGGCGCCGCCTTCGACTGATGCCCGGCAACGGTTGCTGATTGTCGAGGACAATCCCGATAATCGCCTGCTGCTCCGCGTGCTGCTCTCGCCACACTACCATGTCAGCGAGTTTTCCGACGGTGACAGCACCCTGGCGGCGCTCGATCAGGCCGCGCCGGATCTGGCCATCCTTGACATCTCCCTGCCCGGCATGGACGGTGAGGAGCTGCTGGCCCGCCTGCGCGCCCTGCCACGCTGGCAGCGCCTGCCGGTGATTGCCTTCACCGCACACGCCATGGCCGGCGACCGCGAGCATTTCCTGCGCGCCGGTTTTGACGCCTATATCGCCAAGCCCATCACCGACGAGGCCATCCTCTTCGACACCATCCGCCGCCTGCTGGCCCGTGCGTGACCGATGGCGCCCCGCTCCGCCACCACCTTCGTCCCGCTGCTTACCGTTCTGGCCGCGCTGGCGCTGACCCTGCTCATTGGGCTCTGTTTGCAGCAGGTCCTGACCCTCACGCCGCTCAACGCCGCCATCACCCGGCAGCACGAGCGGATTGAACATGCCCAGCATCTGGCTGCGCTGCTTGACCAGGCCATCGCTGGCCGGCGCGCGTTCCTGCTGACCGGCACGGCCCGATATGCCGAAATCAGCCGCGCCGCCGTGGCGGATTTTACTCTCCGCACCGCCAGCAACCGGCGGCTCTACACTGCCGCTGCACCCGACGAGCTTGACGCCTTTACCCAGGCCAGCGCCGCACGTTTGGCCTACAGCGATCAGGTCCTTGCCGCCTTTGCCCGGGAAGGGCACGCTGCCGGCATTGCCCGGCTCAACGCACCGCAGGCGGAGACCGTCGCCGCCGCCAGTGCCGCGGCGTACACCGCGCTGGCCAACCGCCTGTTTCGCGAGCTGCAAACCCTCGCCACCCGCGAACAGGAGCAGACCCGGCGCCTGATCCTGCTGATCGGGCTGACCGGCATCCTGATCATGCTGTTGATCCTTCCCTACGGCCTGTACCTGCTGCGTACGATCAGCCGGCTGCACACGGCCGAGCAGACCATGCGCGCCGGCAATGCCTTTAATGAATCGCTGCTGCGGACCATCCCGCTCCCCATGAGCATCGTCGATCGCGACGGACACATCCTGTATCAGAACGAGCCCATGCTGCGCCTGCGCGGTGAAGATCTCCAGGCGCGCACCTGCTGGCAGATCATGACCGGCAGCGACCGGCCCTGCGCGGACTGCCCGCTGCACCACGGACCGTGCCCGGATGAAACCCGGACGATCACGATCACCCTGCCGGTCAACGGTCACACCTATATCGTCAGCCACACCTGGATGCATTACCGTGGCACCCCGGCCGTCCTGGAGATATTCAACGACATCACCGAACAGATCCGCAGTGCGGACCAGCTGCGCGAATACGCGCAGCAGCTCGAATGGAACAATGTGCGCCTGGAAACCGCTGTGGCCGAAGCCCAGGCCGCCAGCCGCGCCAAAAGCAGTTTTCTCGCAACCATGAGTCATGAACTGCGCACCCCGATGAACTCCATCATCGGCTTTGCCAATGTGCTGCTGAAACACCCGCCGGCGTCCCTGAACAGCGATGAGCGGCTGTTCCTTGAGCGGATTCTCGCCAACGGCCGCCACCTGCTTGCCACCATCAATGACATCCTGGATATCAGCAAGATTGAAAACGGACGCGCGCAGGTCGCCGGTGCGCTGGTCGATCTCCTGCCGCTGATCCGCGAAGTCGCCGGACAGGCGGACGCACTGCGCGCCGACGGGCAGGTGCGCCTGGTCATGGCGTTGCCGTCCGCCCCGGCACTGCTCTACACCGACAGCCAGCGGTTCCGTCAGGTCCTTTTCAACCTCGTCGGCAACGCCATGAAATTTACCGAACGCGGCGCCATCACGGTCCGCCTCGACAGCGACGCAGCGACCGGGGTCCCGTATCGGTTGACCGTCAGCGACACCGGCATCGGCATCCCGGCAGAGCATCTCGGCCGGCTGTTTGAACCGTTTTTTCAGGTCGACACCGGGCCGACGCGCAAGTTCGGCGGCACCGGTCTTGGTCTCGCCATCGTCCGGGCGCTGGCACGTCAGCTGGGCTGGAGCGTCAGCGTTGCCAGCGCCGTTGGCCAGGGCACCCGTTTCACCCTGGAGCTGCATCCGTACCTGCCGCTGCCGGCAGTTGCCCTGCCGGCTGAAAGTGCGCCGCCGGCAGTCATGCCGGAACTGCTGCATCACCGTTTGCTGCTGGTCGGCGATCGGCCGGACGGCGGCACCGGGTTTGAACCGGCCCCGGAATTGCTGGCCGCCCAACTGCTCACCGCCGACAATCCGGCAATTTTCAGCGATCTGCTGGCAGTCAGTCGACCGACCGCAATCATTCTGCTTCCGCCCTATACGGGGCTGACTGGCGCCGCAGCGGTGGCCGCCGTGCGTCGTAATCCATTGGCTGCCGCCCTGCCGCTGGTGGTGCTTGCGCCGGTGCCGGACACCGGTGCCGGCGATTGCCACTGGCTGGCGCCGCCGTTCTCGCGCGAGCAGTTCCTGGCCGCACTCGACGCCGCCACGGCTGGCCGCCCCGCATGAAACTGCTCACTGCCGCTCAGCGCGAATCATTGCGGGGTCTGGCTGCCGCCTGCCGCGCCGCGCAGACCGCCCTGGCCGCCGGCGACCGCACCGCGGTCAGTGCCGCCCGCCGGCTCAGCCGCGAGCTGGCCGACCTGGCCACCGCCGCCGACCTGCCCGAACTGCATGCTGCCGCCACCGCAGTCGAACGCGCCAGCGGGCCGCTGCTGTCACCCACCCTGGCCCTGCTGCTGTCCCGCGCCACGCTGCAGCTGCGCCAGCATCCCGACCGCGAACTGGTCGTGCTGATTGTGGATGACGATCCGCTGATTTCCGCTGTCCTGACTCCGCTGCTCAGCGCGCCCGGGCGGCGCCTGCTGACTGCCGCCACCGCCGCGGCCGCCCGCGCAATTCTCGCGGAAACACCGGTGGCACTGATCATTCTCGACCTGGTGCTCCCCGACCAGGACGGGCGCACGCTGCTGGTGACGTTGCGCGAGGATCTCACCACCGCCGGGATTCCCGTCATTATCCTGTCCGGCAACACCGCCGCCGGCGATGCGCTCGAATGCTTTGCCCTCGGCGCCGATGCGGTCCAGCGCAAGCCGTTTGACCCCGCACTGCTGGCTGCGGAAGTTACCGCCCGGCTGCAGCGGTCCCTGCGCCTGACCGACAGTGCCCGCGTCGACGCCCTGACCCGGCTGCCCAACCGCGCGGCATTTCTCGAGGCATTCACCCTGATGCTCACCCACAGCGAGCGCAGCCAGGTGCCGCTCGCCGTCGGCCTGTTCGACATCGACCGGTTTAAAAATGTCAACGACACCTACGGCCATGCCACCGGCGACATCGTCCTGCGGCGGGTGGCGGAACTGGTGGCCCATACCCTGCGCAAGTCCGACTTCGTTGCCCGCTGGGGCGGCGAAGAGTTTACGGTGTTCTTTCCGGATACCGACTGGCTGCATGCCGAGCAGGGCCTGCTCAAGGCGCTCGCCGCCGTGCGGGCGGAGCAGTTCCGCGCCGCCGACGGCCGCACGTTCTCGGTTTCCTTCTCCGCCGGGATTGCCGACGCCCGCGCCCATGACCAGCCGCTCGCTGCCATCGCCGCCGCCGACCGGCTGCTCTACCAGGCCAAAGCCGCCGGCCGCAATCGTGTGGTGACCCCGGTCACGGAGGTGCCGGCCCAGCCGGCGGCGCGGCAAGTGCTCACTGCCGATGACGATCCGCTGATCACTGCGGTCATCAGCCGGGTGCTGCAGGCGGACGGTCTGGCCGTGCACAGCGTCGCGGACGGCGCCGCCGTACTGGCCGCGGCCGGCACTACCGCCTACGCCCTGTACATCATTGACCTGCGCATGCCCGGCCTCGACGGTTTTCAGGTGCTGCAGCAGCTGCGGGCGCAGCCCGCCACCGCCACCACCCCGGTCATTATCCTCACCGGCACCGGCAATGAGCAGGATATCGTCCGCTGCTTCGAGCTGGGCGCCAACGATTATGTGGTCAAGCCCTTTTCGCCGGTCGAACTGGCCGCCCGGGTACGGCGGCTGCTGCGATGACCGCCCGCCCGTTGGTTACCGGGCTCATGGCCAGCCCGCGCCGCGAGGGCAATAGCGCCCTGCTGCTGCGCGCGGCGCTGCACGCCGCCCGCGATGCGGGCGCGGTCGTGGAAAGCATCGTCCTGGACGACCTGGTCATCGCTCCCTGCCGGGCCTGTGTCAATGCGCCCCGCGACGGATCCTGCCTGGTCACCGACGGTCTGCAGCAGGTGTCCGCGCTGCTCGACCGCAGCACCGGCATCATCCTGGCCAGCCCGCTGTATTTCGGCAGCATCACCGCCCAGGCCAAGCTGCTCATTGACCGGCAGCAATGCCGCTGGGCGGCGCGCATGCTGCATCACACCCTCCCCGACACCCGCGACAAGCGCGCGCTGTTTCTCTGCCCCGCCGCCACCGACCGCAGGGACTTTTTTGCCAATGCCAGCGCCGTGGCCCACAATTTTTTCGCCGTTATCGGCGCCCGGCCGGCCGGTGATCTGTTCTGCCCCGGCCTCGACCTCGCCGGCGCCGTGGCCGGCCATCCCGAATATCTGCAGCAGGCCGCCACGCTGGGCCGCCGCCTGCTCGTCGGCGACCTGACGTGAAGCTGACCTGCTGGGGCACCCGCGGTTCGGTGCCGGTGCCGGACAGCCGGGTCATGCACTTCGGCGGCAATACCACCTGTGTCGCCGTCGAGCTGGGCGACGACCTGCTGATCATCGACGCCGGCACCGGTATCCGCCGGCTGGGCGAGCTGCTCGTCCGCCGGCAGATCCGCCGCATCAATCTGCTCGTCACCCATACCCACTGGGACCATATCCACGGGTTTCCCTTCTTCGCCCCCGCGTACCAGCCGGACACACATATCGTCCTGCACGGCTGCGGGCAATGCCTGCCGTCGCTGCGCGGCATGTTCCGCCGGCAGATGGCGCTGGAATACTTTCCCGTCACCTTCGCCAATCTGCGAGCCGGCGTCGAATTCAGCGAGGTCCCCGCCAGCGGCGGCCTGGTCTCCGGCACCCGCCTGTTGCTGCATCCCGTCAATCATCCCGCCCCCACCGTCGGCGTGCGCCTGGAACGGGATGACGGCACCCTGGTCTTCATCACTGACAGTGAACTGTTTGACCCGCGCGGCGCGGTGCCGTACGCCGCTATCGTCGCGTTCTGTCGCGGCGCCCACCTGCTGGTGCATGATGCCCAATATACCGACGCCGAATACCCGCAGCGCCAGGGCTGGGGCCATTCGACCTTTGCCCAGGCCATGCAGCTCGCCCGCGATGCCGGCGTGCCGCAGCTGGTCCTGTTCCATCACGATCCCGGCCGTCTCGACGATGAACTGGCCGCCATTGAACAGGCCTGCCAGCGCCAATTCGACGGGCGGCTGCTCATGGCCCGCGAGGGCATCACCCTCACGGTGACCCCCTGACGGCAATGCTCTCATTCCCGGCGCTCTTCACCCTGGCAGTTGCCCTCAGCATGGACGCGTTTGCGGTGGCGGTATGCTACGGGCTGGCACTCACGGTCCGGCGCCGTCAGGCGGCGCTGCTGATCGGCCTGTTTTTCGGCGGCTTTCAGGCGCTCATGCCGATTCTCGGCGCCCTGGCTGGCGCCACGGTGGTGGAACTGCTGCGCACCTTCGCCCCCTGGCTCGCCTTCCTGCTCCTGACCGCGGTCGGCGGCAAGATGCTGTATGATGCCCGTCATCCCGAGTGTCCGGTGATCCATCGCGTTGCCCTGCTGCCGCTCACCGGGCTGGCTGTCGCCACCAGCATTGACGCGCTGGCCGTCGGCTTTTCCCTGTCGCTGGTGCGCGTCACCATCTGGCTACCGGCCGTCATCATCGGCCTGACCACGTTTTTCCTCTCCGCCGGCGGCGTGCTGCTCGGCGCTCTCTGCGGCAGCCGGCTCCAGCAATGGTCGCGGGCCGCCGGCGGGATTGTGCTCATCCTCATCGGTCTGCGCCTGCTGCTGGCACCCGCCGCCGCTTGACAGGAGGCAGGTGACGGAGTACACTCCGCCATTCTTCACCAAGGACGCTCTATGACAGACCCTGATCAGCTGGCCGCTGTTCCCGCCTTTCCCGACACTCGCCCGGTCGCGTGCACCGATGCCGCATTGTTCCGCACCCTGCTGGCCCGTCGGCCCTGTATTTCGTCCGTGTACAGTTTCACCAACATCTACACCTGGCGCACCACCGACCACACCCGGCTGACCAGCCTGGACGGGGCGCTCCTGGTCTCCGACTGCCTGGATGGCGCCACGGTCGAATACTTGGAGCCGCTGGGGGTTGCCGATCCCGCTGCGGTACTGCGCCGTCTGGCGGTGCATCCCGCCGCCCCGCAACGCTGGTGCGGCAAATTCATCACCGCCGGCACCGCCGCGGCACTGGCGGATACTCCGCAGTTCATTCTCACTCGCGATCCCAACCACGATGATTACGTCTACACGGCAACCGACCTGATCGAACTGCCCGGGCGGAAATACGACAGCAAACGCAACCATCTCAACCGGCTGCGGCGGGAGTTGTCCTACGACTACGTGCCGCTCACACCGGATACTGCGCCGCTCTTCCGTGATTTCGCCGGCGCCTGGTGCCGCGCGCACGGCTGCGCCGATTCTCCCGATTTGCAGCGCGAATACGCCGCGATTGCCGAGATGCTGGCCAATCCCTGCGGACTCGGCCTCAGCGGCGGCGCCATCCGCAGCGACGGCCGGCTGCTCGCCATCACCCTGGGCGAGCACCTGACCGCCGACACCTTCGTCGTTTATGTGGAAAAAGCCGACACCACCGTCGACGGGTTGTATCAGCTCATCAACCAGGAATTTGCCGCGCATGCCGCCGCCGGCGCGGTCTACATCAATCGCGAGCAGGATCTCGGCATTCCCGGGCTGCGCCGGGCCAAACAATCCTATCATCCGCACCACATGGTTGAGGTGTATCGCCTGACCGTGCGTTGACAAACCATATCCGGTCGGCTATAGTTTTGCCGCCGGACCGCCAGCTGTTCTGCGGACACCGGCACATTTCCCGGCTTCCAGCCGGCAGGCAACGAAGGAGCGTGCACCGTATGAAGAAGTTCCTCGTGGTACTGATGGCAGTTTGTGTTGCGGCGCTGCTGTTCAGCTGCAAATTCGGCCAGTCCGGCGGCGAAACTGCTGCGCCTGCAGCCGGCACGGCGGCAGCAACCGGCACCACCCCGCCCGCAGCCACCACCCCGGCAGCCAGCAGCCCGGTCAAGGTGACCCTGTCGTGGGACAAGCCGATCGACATGGATCTGGAAATCTGGAACGCAGCCGGCACTTCGATGATCCATCGCGCCTTTGCCCAGCCCAACCTCGGTTGGAACGGCGCCAACTGCGGCACCGACGTCACCGACGGAACCCAGGGTCAGGAATTCTTCATTTTCAAAAATATTGGCACCGAGGACTTCAGCAACGGCCAGTATGTCATTTCCGTCTATTTCGCCTCCATGGGCCAGAACAGCAGCATCAGCGAGGCCTTCGCCACGGTCACCATCACCAAGCCGGACGGCACAACGCAGCCGTTCCGCCGGAAAATCCAGTATCAGCCGGGTCAGGATCAGTGGCATTGCTGCCGGATCGACGCCACCACGGGTGCCGTTATCGAGGAATTGGACAAATTCATCACCGTGCAGCAGAACCAGAATCAGTAGACCGCGTTCTTCAGCCCCCGCCCGAACGGGCGGGGGTTTTTTATCTGTCCGTCAGAGAACCGGCCGATAGCCCTGCCGGTACTCCGGCACCAGTTCGGCCAGCAGGCGCAGGGTTTCCTTGTCAGCATTGGCGGCGGTTGATTGCGTCAGGGCGTCGAGCCCCCGGTCAAGCGCCTCGTGCAGCGGTTCGGGTGCCGTCACGAATACTTTCGGATGTGCGGTCGGCATAATCCCTTCACCCTTGGTCAGCAATTCCTCGAACAGCTTTTCGCCCGGCCGCAACCCGGTAAATACAATCTCGATTTCCTGTTTTGCCCTCCGGCCGGACAGGGTAATCAGCGTCCGGGCAAGATCCTGGATGCGGATGGGATCACCCATATCGAGCAGGAAGATTTCGCCGCGATCGGCAAGTCCGCCCGCCTTGATTACCAGCTGCGCCGCTTCAGGAATGGTCATGAAATAACGAATCACGTCGGGATGCGTCACCGTCACCGGCCCGCCGGCGGCAATCTGCGCCTGGAAAATGGGCACCACACTGCCGCGGCTGCCCAGCACATTGCCGAACCGCACCACCGCGCATTTCATTGCCTGCTGCTGGGCCGTTGCCAGCACCACCCGTTCCGCCAGCCGCTTGGTCGCCCCCATCACGTTGGTGGGATTGACCGCCTTGTCCGACGAGATGAGCACAAACCGCTCCGCACCATGCTGTGCGGCGAGCTGAACCACCGTGCGGGTGCCGAACACGTTGGTTTTCACCGCCTCACCCGGCGCCCGTTCCATCATCGGCACATGCTTGTAGGCTGCGGCATGAAATACAATCTGCGGTTCGACCGCTGCCATCACCGCCCGCATCCGATCCGCATCGCGGATATCGCCCATGACCGGCACCAGCGCGCCGTGGGTGCCCAGTTCCTGTTCAAGATTGAAGAGTTCCGTCTCACCATTGTCCACCGCGATCAGTTCCGCCGGACCGCCGCGCAAAATCTGCCGGCACAACTCGCTGCCGATGGAACCCGCCGCGCCCGTAACCAAGACCCGTTTCCCCGCCACCAGTTCCGCGCTTTCCACCCGCACCGTCTCGCGCCCCAGCAGGTCCTCAACCCGTATCGGGCGGATCTGGTTCAGCTGCACCTCGCCGGCGATGATCTCAAAAATCCCCGGCACAATGCGCACCTGCACGGCCAGATTGCGGCAGGCATCGACCATGCCGCGGATCACAGTCCCGGACGCCGACGGGATGGCGATGATCACCAGCGTAATCCCCTGCGCCGTCACCAGGGCGGGGATATCCGCCGTGCCGCCGAGTACCGGCATCCCGTCGATGTTGCTGCCGCGCTTGGCGGCGTCATCATCGACAAAACCGCGGACCGCGAACTGCAGTTCTGCGTGGTTCGCGATTTCGCGGCATACCATCCGCCCCGCCTCGCCGGCACCGATGATCAGAATCTGTTCCATGTCAGTTGACTCCCTCGCCGGATAGCACTACCCAGACGGTTTTCAGCATGATTTTGGCATCAAGGGCCAGCGTATGATGCCGGCGATAAAACACATCGAGGCGCGATTTGGCGGGTATGCTCAGCAGATCGCGGCCGCTGACCTGCGCCAGGCCGGTCAGGCCCGGCGGCACTTCGAGCGCTTCGCGCTGCCAGGCGTGCCAGTCACGCACCACGGACGGAATCTCCGGGCGCGGCCCCACCAGGGCCATGTCACCGCGCACGACATTCCACAACTGCGGCAGCTCGTCGAGCGACCAGCGGCGCAGCCAGCGTCCCAGCGGCGTGATGCGCGGATCCCCGGCATCAACCGTGAGATCCAGCGCCGCACCGGGCCGCCAGTGCATGGTGCGCAGTTTGTACATGACAAACTCACGACCGTGCCGGCCAACGCGGGTACGATTAAAAAAAGCCGGACCGGACGATGTCAGTCGCACCGCCAGCGTCAGTACGGCAAGCAGCGGCAAGGTCAGAACCGCCAGCGGCAGCGCCACTCCCAAATCCGTCACCCGCTTGACTGTTTCGCGGCTCGGGCGTGCGGCACCGGCCAGTTCCAGCAGCGGCAGGTCGCCCAGTTCCCGCAGCGGCGCGCGGGCCAGCAGCATTTCATAATCGCCGGGAATCAACCGGCAGGGCAGGTCCAATGCCGCCACCGCATCGTGCACCGCCACCAACTGTGCGGAACTGCAGCCGTCCGCGACTGCCAGCACCTCGTCGAACGGATCCTGATTGTACCTTCCGATAAAATCAGGGAGCGCGCCACTATCCTGCAGGCGCACCGTCGCCGTTACCCGGTACCCGTGTCGGTAATCATCCGTCAGCCGGTTGGCCATGGCCGCCAGCGGCGCCCCGCAGCCAACCACCAGCGCCCGCCGCCGCCGCGCCGGATTGTGCCAGATGCGTTCCACCGCGCTGCGCCGCAGCATGCGCCAGGCCACCGTGAACCCCAGTGCCAGCGCCCCTGCTTAGACAAACCCGAGGCGCGAATAGCCGAAAACTCTGCTGAAAAAC
>CAZFBR010000047.1:0-19044 GCA_964517215.1 uncultured bacterium | reverse complement strand
TCCGGCTGCTGGAAGAGAAATGATCGCAGCAATCGACAGTAATGTGCTTGTCTCAGCCCATGCAACACCAGGCGTTTGCCGGCAGCTGCTCAAGGCAATGCTGGAAATGCCGGATATCCGGGTGGCAACCAGCGAGTACATTCTTGCCGAAACAGCGGACAAGCTGCACCGCAAGTTTCAAATGCCGGACGATAAAGTTGCGCAGATGCTCATGAAGTTTCGCAATAATGAGGCGGTGCACGCGGTCGAACCGGCGGCAGTGGCGACGGATGCCTGCGCCGACGCAAAGGATTTGCCGGTGCTCGGCACAGCGGTGGCAGCACAGGCCGACTTTCTCATTTCTGGTGATGCGCATCTGCTCGCACTTACTCATTACCAGAAAATCAGGATAGTATCGCCGCGCCAGCTGCTGGATTTGCTGAATGCCGCCCGCCACAAAAACCTCGATATGCAGTAGCCCCTGCCATTGCCGGTATAGCAGAACTGCACAGTTGTTCATCAGGTAAATGATTCTGCCGATGGACTATATCGTGCACTTGAGCGCGCCGAGATGGTGCGGCAGCAGGCCGGCGGCGCGGGCATGCTCGCGGGCGCGGCGCAGCGCGGCGGCGGGCTCGGCACCATTCACCAGTGCGCCATAGAATTCACGCATCAGGACGGGGGTGCCGGCATCGGCGATAGGCCAGAGCGTCACCAGCACGGCGCGGGCGCCGGCGAGCAGAAAGGCATGGGCGAAGGAGTCGAGCTCATCGCTGCGGCGCTCCTCGGCCAGCCCGGAATCGCAGGCGGAGAGGACAACCAGCGGGGCGCGCGGAAGCGCGCAGCGGAAGATGACCTCCGTGGTCAGCGGCGCGTCGGCGAGCGGGATATGCGTATGGACGATGCCGTGCGGATCGAAACGGTTATGGCAGGCGATGTGGATGATATCGGCTGTGCCGATGCGGTCAATGACGGCGGCAAGCGTCGCCTGTTCCCTGTCCAGATGCACGGAACCGGGGAAGAGCGCGGCAACAGCTTCCCCCTCGGTCGTGGCATGGCGGAGCTCGCCCGTGCTGTTGCTGACGACCAGCGCCTGCCGGCCGGCAGGCGCCGGAACGGTGCGGAAGAGCGAGGCGAGCGACGGCAGATAGGCAACGGTATGGGACTCGCCGAGGAGCGTGCCGTCGGGCTTTTGCAGCACGGCGAGCGGGATGCGGTGCAGCGCGCGATGCGCGCAGATCAGCAAGTGCGTATGCTGTGTCAGCAGCTCCTCCAGCGGTAAAAGTATCCGGCGATAGAGATCGGCGGTTTGCCAGTAGAACAGCTCATGCAGCTGCGGGCTGGGGTGCAGGCGCTGCTGCATCGCCTGCACAGTGCGGTTCAGCGCCAGTGCGGCCTCACGCGCATCCGCCAGTGTCAGTGACGAGCGGCATACTGTCGCCCGGGTACGCGTCAGGGCGACGAGGATCAGCTCGTCCGGCAGCTGGAACAGTTCAATCACGAGCGTATCGTCGGCAATAGCGGCCTGCAGCTGCGGCAGATGCAGTGCGGCGGGCGGCGCGGCGCCTGCCTCCGCAGCAAGCATCGCGCCGACCGTATGCTGCAGCGCGGCCACCAGCTGCTGCGCAGTTTCGCCGGCGGCAGCAAGGAGCGCGGCGGCCGCCGCAAAGTTCGTATCGTATCCGTTGCGCCAGCCAAAGGCGTGTGCAGTTGTCTCCGGCGCGGCAGCGGCGCGCGTCAGACCAAGCAGCCGCCCGCTGAAAAGGCGCGCCTTGGCGGCGGCAATGGCTTGCAGGACGGCGGCAGGGCCGGCGCCCGTACGGGCGGTGAGTTTCACGACCAAATCGTAGCGGTCGGCCTGCGACTCGATGACGCCGCGCTCAACGCTGCCGGACTGCAGGCGGGCGCGCTGCGCTTCACATTGTGCCACGGCGGCGTGCGCCAGCGGCAGCGCCTCGGCATCGCGCCCCAACGCAGCAAGCGAGACGGCGCGGGCAAAAACGACGGCATCGGCATCCGCATCGTCTGCGGCTGCAAGTCTGTCCAGCGCCCCGAGCGCGGGCTCATGGCGCCCCAGCGCCTGCAGCTCGGCAATGAGGCGCAGGCCATACTTGCGCTGCAGGCGGTCGTTGGTGATGCCGGGCTTGAGGCGGCGGATGAGACGGCGGGCGGCATTGTACGCGCGCAGCGCCTGGCGATGCGCGCCGCATGCGCGGTGCAGATTGCCCGCATGCTGATAGTGGGCGGCGCGGTCTTTCGCCTCTTCCGCAACGGCGCGGCGGCCGCTGTGGACGCGCTCGAGTAGCGGCAGCGCTTCCTGCAGGGCACGGCGGGCAGCATCGTACTGCTGCAGCTCGGCATGCAGGTACATGCGGTTGTAGCAGGCCTTCAGCGCGGTTTTCGGATTGTCGTCGAGTGTCGGGGCCATGCGCTGCAGGCGCGCGGCGCAGGCGTGGGCGCGATCGCGGAAGCCGAGCCGCTGGTAAACGGTAATGAGCTCACGCACGACCTTATACGTGTGCTGCGGATGCGCGTCGGGCGGATCGTAGAGCGCCAGTGCGGCCTCGAAGAGTGGCAGGGCGAGATCGGGACGCGCGGCATTGTAGAGTTCACCGCGCGCATCGGCGCAGAAACGGTCGAAGAGCGCGGCGCGCGCGTCGGGCGCGCCGGTACCGCGATCAGGAACGGTCATGGATGCCGGCGGGCCGGCAGAAAACCAACCGGCAGCATTACTCGCACCCGGGCCCAGACATCATGACGGCGAAACAGGTGCAGGGGCAATGACGGCAACTGCGGCAGGGGCAAGCCGTGCGGTGATATCGATGAACGCCGCCAGCTCGTCGCGGGTGAAAGAGAAGACCTCGCGCAGGCGCTCCTGCAGCGCGGGGGTGAAGTTGTCGGCGGGGAAGGAGTCGGTCAGGAGCAGAGCGAGCTGCGGCGGGGTGAGCTGCAGTCGTGCGGCCAGCGCATCGAGCGACAGGCCGAGCATCGCCTGGCGCTCGCGCAGGCAGGCACCCAGCGTGAGCTTGATCGATTCGCCGCCGCAGGAAAGGACGCGGAAGAGCAGTTTCAGGGTGGCAGTCAACGAATGGGTGGTGCCTGCGGTGCGGGTGGCGGGCGTCAGGCCGAGGATGAGCAGGCGGTCGGCCACGGCGTCGAACACCTCCGCGCTCAGCGCCGGTTCGGGCGCGGTATTCGGGGCAGAGCGGCGGATGAGGTGCATCAGTTCGCTCATCTTTTGGGTCAGCCGGTCGCGCACCTCGCGCGGGGTCAGGTTAAACGTGCGCGCCATGCGGGCGGTGGAGGCGCCTTCGAAGAGGTATTCGCGGCAGACGGCGCGCAGCGAATCGTCGGCAAGGCGCTCGAGATCGCTGTGGCGCACGCGAAAGGCCTCGGGATCGTCGGCGAGCAGGTCGAGCGCGGCGGGATCGAAACCGCGGCGCAGCAGTGCGGCGCGAAGATCGTCGACCGCGCGCATGAAGTCGCTGCGCAGCGTCGCGGGCTTGCGCCCGGTGCTGTCGCTGATCTCGGTGTACTCCTTCCCCGCGCAGAGCCGGTCGAAAAAGAGGGCGCAAACGTCGGGCTCCATGTCGCGCAGCGCATCGTAGATGGTGTTGCAGACCGCCTTGATCATCTGCTGGGTTTCCTGCCCGGCAGGGAGCGCGGCCTGATCGAACGTGGCGTCATCATCGCAGAGGAGCTCGGGACTGTCGGCCGGCGGGGCGGCAGCGTCCGCGGGCGGGCGCGTGCCGCGGTCGGCGAAATAGTCGGCGCGCATCCTGCGCGCCTTCCAGCCGAGCCAGGTGAGCAGCCCGGCGCGTGTGCGGTCGTACTGATGGCCGCAGCGGTGGAGATGGATATGCAGCTCCTGCAGCATATCCTCGCGGTCATGCTCATGGATGATACCGAGCTTGTAGAGCATGGCGTTGAGCCTGCCGGTGAACGGATGCTCACTGAGCAGATAGTGCAGGGCGCGCTCATCCTGCTGCTGGCGATAGCGGTCGAAGAGGTCTTCGGCGCTCAATGCGGCGTATGCTGACATGCGTCACCCCCTTTACCCCACTATACCGCACGGACAGTCTGCGCGTTGCACGGGAAGTATACACCATGGCCAATGATAGAACAAATGTGCATAACCGACGATCGTGCGGCTAAATATGCAACGCTGCAACGCCGGGGCGGTACGGGAGATATAGAGAAAGAGCGGCAGCAGTGGAGGGGAGACATGCAGACGGAAACGGCGGCGGCATTCTTTGAAGAGTATTTCGCGCTCTGCGCGCAGTATGCGCGACTGCATCAGGTGCTGGAACGCGGCGCGCGGGGGCGCGGAGCGGAGGAGGAGCGCACGCAGGCGGCAGCCCTGCTCACCAAGGTCCAGACGCGGGAAAAGGCGTTCTGGCAGGAACAGTCGGCACGCGAAGGCTATCGCGGCTTTGCGGCGTATGCGGCGCGGTACGGGCTGGAGCAGTTCATGCAGCGGGTGGTGCTCTACCTGCTCTATCACGAGATTGCCAATACGGAGCGTCCGGAGATGACGCCCAAGCTGCTGGCGGAACTCTTTGACGATTCGGGCCAACTGGTGCAGCGGGTGCGGTTGGTGCGGCAGCTCAGTCGCGCGCTGAGCGGGCAGGGGGTGGTGCGCAGCAGCAGCGAACGCGATCGGGCGGTGCTGCGACCTGGCGAGCGGATGGAAATCGCACTCGACCCGGCGCATGCGGGGCGACTGCTGCAGCTGATCGACGGCAGCGAACCGCTATGCTGGCCGGCAGCGGAAGTGCGGGAGGACGAAGAAGAGCGCGAACTGCCTGAACGGGTCGGCACGCTGCTGCAGCCGGCGGTGACGCTTGACGATGTCGTGCTCGAGCCGGCAGTGCGCGAACGGTTGCTGCTCTTCCTTGACCAGTTTCGCGACAACACGCTTGACCGGCTCGGGGTGACGCAGCATATCCGGCACAGCCGCGGGCTGACGCTCCTTTTCTTCGGTCCGCCGGGGACGGGGAAGTCGATGCTGGCGGAGGCGGTGGCGGCGCGGCTCGGACGCGAGGTGCTGCACGTCGAAGTGCCGAAGATCATGAGCCGCTGGGTGGGCGAAACGGACAAGCAGATCGCCCGTGCGTTCGCGGCGGCGCAACAGCGCAATCTTGTGCTGCTCTTCGATGAAGCGGATTCGCTGCTGACGCGGCGCGAGATGCTCTATCAGGACCACGACATCCGGTTCGTAAACGACATGCTCGCGGCCATCGAGAAGTATCCGGGGGTTGCGGTACTGACAACGAACATGGACACGCTGCTGGATGCTGCGGTCGAGCGGCGTGTTGATATGAAGATCCGGTTCACAGCGCCGCCGGCGGAGCTGCGCGCGGTAATCTGGCGCAAAACGGTCCCGCCGTCGGTCGCGCCAGCGGACGATATCGACTACCTGCGCCTGGCGCGCGAATATGAGTACAGCGGCGGGTATATCCGCAACGCGGTGCTGACCGCCATCCGCCGCATGGCGGGGGCGCAGCGCAAGGAATTGACCATGGCCGACCTGATATTCGGCGCGGAGTTCGAACGCGACGGCATGTTCGTCAGGGAGAACCGGTCGCCGCGGGTGGCGGGGTTCAGTATCCCGGTCGCACCGACCGCGACCGGCACTGCCGCCCGGCGGCGATAGGTGACGACACCGGCGGAAAGCGCCGGCAACAGGAGTGGTGGATAACTTCCCTGCCAAAAAGAGGTGATGCAGACCTTATTGTCTGGGGCAACGACGGCGAAGATCTGTGTGCCGCCAGCTTACTGGGTGGGTTTTCTTTTGTCGATTATGCCGGAGAATACCACCGTCAGCAGAAACCGAGTGCGCGGGCGAGGAGCCATACCCCCGGCGCTATGACCGCGGTCAGGAGCGTGGTCAGGGCGACCATGGTGGAGGCAAAAACAGGATCGGCATCGTAGCGGCGGGTGAGCAGGATCGTCGCCACGGCGCTGGGCAGGCCGGCGCTGAGCAGGAGCACGCTCGCGGTAATGCCGGAGGCGCCGCTCGCCATGATCAGCAGCGCGACAATGCCGAACGAAATTCCGTATTTCCATCCCGCCCACCAGGCGGCATCGCGCAGGCAGGGGAGGCAGGTATTGTGCAGGCTGGCGCCCAGCAGGAAGAGCATGCAGGGGAAGGCGGGCAGGGCCAGAAGCGCAAGCAGGCGGGCAAGGAGCGGATCGAACGCATAGCCGTTCAGCAGCAACCCGGTGACGGCGGCATAGAAGAGCGGCAGATGCAGGACGGCACTGATGCCCTGCCGGATGCTGCCGCGCGCGCCCACCAGCGCCACTCCGTAGGAATAGTGCAGCAGCCCGATAATGAGGGCGAACATGACACTCAGTTCCATACCCGTCCGGCCGAACAGCAGGGTACTGAGCGGCACGCCCAGATTGCCGGTATTGGGAAAGCTCATGGGCAGGATGCGTTCGCGCGCAGGGACGCCGCGCCAGCGGGCGAGCGGGCGGGTGATGAGCGAACTGACCAGCGGCATGAGCAGCGCCGCCAGTGCCACCACGCCCGAACTGCCCCAGGTCAGGGTCGACTGCGAGAGCGAATAGAACATGAAGAGGGGGAGGAGGAAATTGACGATAAGTGCGGTCAGGAGGATGGTGCGCCGCCGGTTGAGCCAGCGCCAGCGGGCAGACAAGTATCCGAGCGGTATCGCAACCGGGACGGCATAACCGAGCAGGGCCAGCAATTCCATATCCGCATCGTAGCACGGTCGCAGGAAATGGTCAAAGTGGAATTATTGACAGGACAAGGAGATATGTACTTTTACTGAAAAGCGGTCAAGTTTTGCTATCAAGCTGACGATAAAATGAATGATACGGAGCGCTGTCTCCCAAGGAGGGAATGATGGATGTCAATGCGGTGAATGTGGCGCAGCAGACGGCTGAATTGCTGCAGACGGTCATGCAGGCGCAACTCCAGGGCAATGCCATGGCGGAAAAGCTGATGAAGGTGGCGGTGCAGGAAAGTGTCGCGGGCGTGGGTGAGAACGTCGACGCGGTCCGCTGATTATTGCGCCTGTCCCCGCGCCGCTTGTTCCGCAGGCGCGGGTGCACGGGTATAAATCAGGAAGTTGTCAACGTGGCTGTCGGCCCGGTACTGCGCAGCAAGCCATGCGCGCAATTCCGGCCAGCCGGCAACCTGCTGTTCTGAGCTCTCGCGTTCAACCGGATTGCGGTCGTTGCGCGCAATGACGATGCGCTCCGGCGGTCGGGCGGTCAGTTCCTTCAGGAAGCGCGCGCGCAGGCGCTGCGCGAGCGTTGACTCCGGCGGCAGGGCGAAGAGCGGAAAGTCGTAGAAGAAGCGCGTGGCCGGGCGCTGTCCGGTCAAGAGATAGAGTTCCCCGTCATAACCGAAATACTGGAGGCGGCCATTCCCGGGCAACTGGCGGCATAAGGCCCCGGCCAACGCGGCCAGTTCCGCCTCGTTGCGGCGATTGAGCCGGTCCGTCGCGCTCGCTCCTGCGGCATGCGCCCGCCAGTCGATCAACGGGCCCAATCCTGCCGGCAGAGCGAAACTGAGAATGATGGCAAGGACAAGGTATTCACGGAAACGGTCTGCCTGCGGATTGACACGCTGCCAGAGCTGATGCACCAGCGCCAGCGTCGCGGGAATGACGATCAGCCAATGATACAGCCAGTAGCGGCCGGCGATCATGACGGCGAGCAGCGCCCCGAGCCACCAGAGCGCAACCGCGCGGTCGGCAGGGGAGCGCCGGGCGACGAGCAGGAACCCGGCACCCAGACCGAGTCCGGCCAACGCCAGCGCCGTCAGCGGCGCTGACGTCAGCAGTGCCGCGGCAAAGGCAGCCACGCCAACCCCCGACGCCTGATAGTGCAGATTGAACAGCACCACCGCCTCCCATGCATCGGCGAGCGAACCACTGACGGCAAGCCAGCCCAACGCCAGCATGCCGGGCATGAGCATCCCCAGAATCCACCAGCAGAAATCACCAGCCCGCCGGCTGAGACGATACGCGGCCGGCAGCTGAACCATGAGCGGCAGGAGCGCCGCCAGGATGAACTGCGGCTTGAGCAGCGGCAGCAGGCCGGCGGCCAGCCCGCAGCCGAAAGCCGGCAGCGCCCCGGGCCGGGTCGACCAGCGCTGGCCCAGAAGGTAGGCAGCAACGAGCAGCGGCAGCGCGAAAATCTCCGCCTGACCCGGCAGCCAGTCACCGGCCGCGGTGGGGAGCAGCAGCGCGGCAGCGACGACCATGCCCGGCCCGCGGGCGGACCGGTCGCGACGGAAATGCACCACCAGCATGCTGAAGGTGGCGAGCAGAGCCGCCAGCGAACCGGCAATGACCGGCCAGGTCGCCAGCGGTGCGCTGCGGACGCCGGCCACGGTAGCCAATACCGCGTAGAGCAGGAACATGCCCGGCGGCTTGTTGTCCCAGATATCGGTGTACGGTCGTGCCCCGAGCGCCACTTCGCGGCCGAGGCAGAGAAAATTCAGTGCGTCGCGTCCCAACGGCAGCTGCGTGGCGGGCGCACAGAGCATGAGAAAGAGCAGCAGCGCCAGCATGATTGCCAGACGCTGCCGGCCGGCGACGGAAGTTGTTGCCGCAGTGGTCATGCAGCGAGTATAGCATAGCGGCCCGGGCAAAAAAATGCGCGGAACCGCAACGGCACAGGCCGTCACAGTTCCGCGTCGGGTTCGCGGCTGATCAGTTGGTAACGGGCGCCGGCTCGCCGGCGGGTTGGCGCGCCACCAGCGTCTGCTGGTACGGTCGGCGTGCGCCCTGGTACCGGCCCGCATAATACGACTCTTCGAGCGAGGTGGTCATGATCGACAGCCCGGTGCGCGGGGCATGCACGAAGCGGTTGTCGCCGATATACATGCCGACATGCCCGACATTGTCCGGACCGGTGCCGAAGAAGACCAGATCGCCCGGTTGCAGCTGTTCGCGCGGCACTTCCCGGCCGTAACTGAACTGGTCCTGGGCCACGCGCGGGATACTGACCCCGGCGAGGAAATACGCGACCTTGGTGAATCCCGAGCAATCCAGCCCGAAGATGGTATTGCCGCCGTAGACATAGGGGATCCCCTCGAACTTGCGGGCGAACTCCGCCACGCGTCGGCCGACGGTGACGTCCTCCTCGACCGGGGCGCTGAATTCACCGGCGGCCGGCATGGTCCCCGCCGCCGGGAGCTGGCCGGGGACAACGGGGCGGTAGGCGCTGTTGTCGCGGCGGATATCGGCCTGCGGCATGATCACCGCGCCGGTCGGGCGGATCGCCACCGGGGTGCTGAGCGTGCCGCCCGCCCGCTCGACGATGCAGAAGGCGGGGATTTTGCCTTCCTGCTGCAGCTGTTCCGCGCGCAATTTTGCCCGCTGGGTCGACGCGTAGTCGCCGATGCGCACACGGTAGATGCCGTTGTCACCGTCAACGAAGACCTGCTCCCCGAAGAGCGAACGGTAGGTGTCGGCAAGCGCGCGGGCATTGTTCTCGAAACGGAAGGCGCCAACCTGGATGGAATAACCGGCCATGGCGGGCGTGCAGTTCGCGCTGATGATCAGGGCGACGAACGTGATCCCGGTAATGAGCTTCATAGACAAATCCTCCTCTGCGTGATCTGTCGTATATATCGGATAATTGGACCGGTTGCTTTATTGGTTGACCGCAGCTGCAACGCGGTGACACGGCGGATATTGTAATGAAAACAGCACTGCTGTCGGCGCCAGCAGCGACGGGAATGACTGTTAGTGGCCGGCAAACAAGGTGACAAAATCAGCGGGTGTCGCAGGTGACAACGGGGATGCGGTTCCGCTGCGCCAGTGCTTGTGTGCTGGGCACAATCAGTAAGCGGCAGTCGGTGCAGGCACAACCACCAAGCCTGGTCGGTGTCGATTGATGGCGGTGACGGAAGCGGTGCGAATCAGCTGCGGGCGTACGCGCAGGCGTCGCGCATCAGGGCGATGGCGCGTTCGAGGGCGGGAAGCTCCTCGTAGCCGTAGGAGAGGCGCAACTGCCGCCGCCCGGGCGCGACCAGATCGCCGCGCGGATGGACGCAATACTCGCCCGGGATGTAGAGCACGCGGGCGGGGCGTTCGCTGCCGCCGTCGATGGCCGGCTCGCCCGTGGTGCGGGTGAGGAAGCGGAAGAAGCGCGACTGCTCGTGCGTTTCGACCGTGCGGAAGGTCAGGTAGAAGTAGAAGCCCGCCTGTCCGCCCGCGGTATGCTCCAGTTCACTGCCCAGCTGCTGCTGCAGCCATCCCTGCACGGCGCGGGCCTTGTCGCGGTAGCCCTGATTGACCCGCTCGAGCTGCGGGCGCAGGCAATGCTCGACGATATAGGCGGTGATCTCCTGGTTCATCAGCGGGGCACTGAACCCCGCGTCGCTGTTCTTCTGGATCAACGCGCGCAGGAGCGGGCCGTCGGGCCCGATCATGTAGCCGATGCGCAGTCCGGGCGCGAGGACCTTGGCGAAGGTGTTCAACTCGTAGACCGCGTCGGCCGGATCGAAGAGCAGGCCCGACGGCGGCGGTGCCAGCGCCGGATCGTGGATGAGGGTTTCGTAGGCCGCATCGAAAATGACCGGTACGGTGCGGCCGAGGTGTTGCGCCAGTTCACCGGCAATGGCGGCCACCTCACGCCGCCGTTCGCCGCTCATGATCACGCAGGTCGGATTGCTGACGGTGACGAAGTAGAAAAAGCTGACCGCCTGCAGGTTGAGCTGCGCCAGTTTGGCACGCAGCAGGTCGGTGCGCACGCCGTCGCGGTCTTCGGGTACGGTGACCACGGAAAAGCCCTTGCGTTCGAGCAGATTGCCGTAGATGTAGTAGTGCGGGTCGGTGGTGATGACGATGCCGGGCGCGAGGCAGTCGGCCAGCCCTTCGAGCAGGGCGGAGGCGCCGTTGGCGCCGATGACGATCTCTTTCGCGGCGAGCAGTTCACCGGTCACGCCGGACGGCTGGTATTTGCGGTAGTAATTGCGCAGCGCGGCGATGAGATTGGGCGAACCCTGCGGTCCCCCGTAGTTGAGCGCGTTGCGGTAGCGCTGCGGATTGGCGAACACCTGGGTCAGCGCTTCCGCCACCAGTTCGCGCGGGATGGTGCGCTCATTGACGTAGCCGACCCCGAGGTTGATATCCACCCCTTCGCGGAAATCGACGGCAAACGCCGCCATCATGCGGTTGACCGGCGACGGCGTCGCGGATTGTCTGCCGTACGCAGAAAGGCGCGGCGGCTGCAGCGTGGTGTCCATGGAGAGGTTCATAGGTTATTTGCCGTCGGGCGTCAAGCGGCGCCGCAGTCCGGCGCGGCGGCATCCGGCGGCGGGCATGACGGCCCGGCCGGCGATGATGTGCTGCGGCGCGACCCTGCTGCGGCGGGCGGGCGGCAGTCATGACGTTCGCGGGGCCGGTGTGATATAATTGGCGCATGACAACCATGACGAACCCGGCGCCCGGCGTGGTGGCGGGGATCGATATCGGCTCGGTGTCGGTGGCGACGGTGTTGCTGGCAAGCGACCGGTCGGTGGTCTGGCGCGACTACCGTTTCCACGACGGGCGGGTGACGGAAACGCTGCGGGCGGTCCTGGCCGCCATGCCGGTGCAAACCCTCGACGCCTTCGGGGTGGTCTCGGAGAAGGGGCGCGAGTTCTTTACCGCCGGCGTGGAGGTGCCCGAGCAGGTGGCGCTGATCGCGGGGGTGAAGCAGGACCTGCCCGCGGTGCGCGGCATCATCAGCATCGGTGCGGAGACCTTCGGCATCATCCTGCTCGACGAGCAGGGGCGGTACCGCAAATCGATCGCCAACTCCGCCTGCGCGGCGGGGACGGGCTCGTTTCTCGACCAGCAGAGCGCGCGGCTTGGTCTGTCGGGGAGCGAGGAACTCTCCGCGCTGGCGGAGAGCTATGCGGGTGAACCGCCGCGCATCGCCACCCGCTGCGCGGTATTCGCGCGCACGGACCTGGCGCATATCCAGCAGCAGGGCTACGGGCTGCCGGCGATCGCCGCGGGGCTGTGCCGCGGGATGGCGCAGAACATCCGCGATACGCTCTTTACCGGCAGCGCGCTGCCGGGCCCGGTGGCGGTGGCGGGCGGAGTAAGCCGCAACCGGCGGGTGGTGCGCTATCTCGCCGAGGCGCTCGGCTGCCCGCTGCAGGTGCTGCCGCACAGCGCCGAGGCGGGCGCACTGGGTGCGGCGCTGCTCGCGGCGGCGGAACCGCGCCCGGCGGCGGCGGAACCGCGCGCGGTCGCCGACCTGGTGGCGGACCGGCACACGGAGCGCAGTTATTTCTATCCGCCGCTCGCGGCCGGTGCGGTTGCGGCCGCGGCCGCTGCCCCGGCGCTCACCTACATTGCCGACGGGGTTGAAGTGACCCAGTACCAGCTGCTGCCGCCGGGTGCGGTGCGTGACTGCTTTCTCGGCATCGATGTCGGGTCGACCAGCACCAAGGCCGTGCTGGTGACGGGTGACGGCACGGTGCTGGCCGGATTGTACGCGCGCACGGGCGGTCAGCCGGTGCGCGCGGTGCAGGCACTCACCCGCGCCCTGGACGGTCTGGAGGCGCGGCTGGGCGCGCAGTTTGCCATTCGCGGCGCGGCCACCACGGGGGCCGGGCGCAAGTTTGTGCAGAAGGTGGTGCGCGCGGATTTCGCCGTGGATGAGATCACCGCCCACGCCCGCGCCGCCGCCCAGCTCGACCCGGCGGTGGACACCATCATCGAGATCGGCGGCCAGGACGCGAAGTTCACGGTGCTGCGCGACGGGCAGGTGACCTTCGCGGTGATGAATTACGTCTGCGCCGCGGGGACGGGGAGCTTCATCGAGGAGCAGGCGCGGCGGCTGGGGGTGGCGCTGGCCGATTACGCGGACCTGGCCATGCCGGCGCGCGCCCCGCTGATCAGCGACCGCTGCACGGTATTCATGGAACGCGACCTGAACCAGCTGCTCGGCGCCGGCTATCGGCGCGAGGAGCTGCTCGCCGCCGCGCTGCATTCAATCCGCGACAATTACCTTTCCAAGGTGGCGCATCCCGACAAGATCGGCAGCCATATCGCCTTCCAGGGGGCCACCGCGCGCAACCGCGCGCTGGTGCGCGCGTTCGAGCAGAAACTCGGGCGGCGGATCTACGTCTCGCAGTTCTGCCACCTCACCGGCGCGTACGGCGCCTGCCTGAAGATGCTCGACGCGGGGGGGCAGGGCGAATCGCGGTTCCGCCGCCGGCTGCACGACGAGCAGGTGGCGGTGGACGAATACGTCTGCGACTACTGCAAAAACCACTGCAAGATCAAGTGCACCACCATTGACGGCGAAACGCTGGGCTGGGGCTACCTGTGCGGGCGCGACGAGGGTGATGCCGGGTTCCGCCGCCGCGAGGTGGCCGGGTTCGATCCGCTCAGCCATTACCGGCGGGTCTTCGCGGCGCCGGAATCGGCGGTCGCGGCGCTGGCGCACCGGGAGACCAGCTGGTTCGCGGAGTTCCAGCAGGGCGGGGTGAGCGCGGTCTTCCGCCGCCCGGGCTTTTCGCTGGCGCGCCTGCGCAACCGGATCCAGTTTAACACTATCGAACTGCGCGACGAGCTGTTTGCGGCAGGGATCGTCGACCGCCGGCAGGAACCGGCGGCCCCGGCGGCACTGCCGACGGTGGGCTTGCCGGCGGCGCTCGCGCTGCATGAATACCTGCCGCTGTGGCGGCTCTTTTTCCGCCAGCTCGGCTTCCCCCTGGTGACCACCGCGGACGGCGGGTCCCGGGTGGCGGCGGGGAAGGAGATCGCCGGGGCGGAGTTCTGCGCGCCGATGCTGGAACTGCACGGCCATATCCGCGAGCTGGCGCAGCGCGCGGCGTACGTCTTCTATCCGCAGCTGTTTGAAAATGTGACCGGCGGGGAGAAGAAGGCGTACTGCAATTACGCGGCGTATGCAGTGCCGCTGGCGGGGAGCGCGCTGGGCGCGGAACTGGCCGGCAAACTGATCGCCCCGGTCATCGACCCGGGCGCCGACATTCATGACACCGCGCGGGCAGTGTATGTCAGTCTGCCCGACGATCTGCGCGCGCGCGTCACCTACAACCGGGTCGAGGAGGCGCTGGTCATTGCCTGGGAATGGTTCGGCGAGCGTCAGCATGACCTGCAGGAGCTGTTCCGCTCGCAGTTCGGGGCCGCGCACCCGGCGGGGGTGGTGCTGATGGGCCGGCCCTATATTGTGCTGAATCCCGTGCTCAACAAGGGCATCCCCCGCCTGCTCGCGGGGATGGGGGTGCAGTCGTTCACCATGGACATGGTGCCGGTGGACGAGGCGGGGCTCGATGTGGCGCGCGAGTTCCTCGCCTGGAACCATTGGCATTACGGCCGGCAGATCATCCGCACTGCGGAAACAGTGGCGCAGACGCCGGGCCTCTTCCCGATTTATCTGACCGCGTTCCGCTGTGCGCCGGATTCGTTTGTCCTCTCCTATTTCAAGGCGATCATGGATTATTACCGCAAGCCCTACCTCATCCTGCAGGTGGACGAGCATGAGGCGGGCGAGGGTTACGAGACGCGGCTGGAGGCGGCGATCGAAACATTCCGCCATCACGTTCCGGACAAACGGCGCGGCCCGCGCCCCGCGCTGCGCCTGGTGCGCACCATGAGCGCGGACCGGACGTACTTGCTGGCCGGGTTTGATGCCCTGAGCGGCAAACTGATCGAGGGCGCGTTTCGCGGGGCGGGGAAGCAGGCGCTGCTGATCGAGCAGACGCCGGAAACGGTGCGCGGCGGGCTGGCGATCAACGACGGCCAGTGCCTGCCGGTCAGCATTATCACCCAGGGCATCCGCCATACCATCGCGGCGCACGGCCTCGACCCGGCGCGCACCGCGGTGCTGAGTAACAGCGACGCGCCGGTCTCCTGCAACCTGCCGCAATATCCCGTGCTCATCCGCCAGCAGCTCGACCGCATGGGCGGAAAGCTCGAGCAGATGGAGATCTCAGTGCAGAACCTGGTCCCGATGGACGCCTCCCTGGCCTGGATGTACGAAATCTATCTGGCCTATGCGCTGGCCGGCCTGCTGCAGAAGATGATGCAGCGGGTGCGGCCGCGCGAACTGACGCCGGGCGCCACCGACGCGGTGCTGCAGCGCATGCTGCCGCGGTTGTACGACTGTTTTGCGCGCGCCACGGCCAAGGACGCGGTCTTTCAGGAGATGGTGGCGGAGTTCGGGCGGGTGCCAATGCACGACCGGCCGCTGCCGCAGGTGGGCATTATCGGTGACGTGTTCGTGCGCGACAATGAGATCATGAACCAGGATCTGGTCCGGGAGATCGAGCGGGCGGGAGGCGAGGCGGTCGGCCTCCCGTTCGTCGAGGCGCTCGACCTGATCGCCGAGCAGCATCTGCTCGTGCAGTGGGACCGGGGCAGCTACTGGTCGTTCCTGCAGGACAAGATGACGTTCGGCGCGCTGCAGCTGGTGCGCGGCCGGTTCGCCGCGATGGCGCGCCCCGTGCTGGGCGACCCCGCGCCGGCCTGGCAGGCGGATACCGCCCGCATTCGCGCGCAGTACGGACTGACCGCACGGCATATCGGCGAAGCAACGGAGAACCTGCTGAAGATCTACTACCTGCACGAACGCTGCGCCGATCTGCGCTTCATCGTCAATGTCAACCCGATCTTCTGCTGCCCGGGGCTGATCAGTGAGGCGCTCTACCGCGCGGTGGAGCAGGACCTCGGCATCCCCATCGTTTCCATCACCTACGACGGCACCCGGGCGGACAAGCGGCGCATCCTCAAGCCCTACCTGCATTATCTGCGCTGATCGCAGCCGGTTTTGACAAGCGGCGGTGGGAGGCGTATAGTCACCTTATACCATGACACTCGTACGGATGTGATCCAGATGCAGCGCGGAGCATGGCAGCGGCGACAACGGGGATTTTGGGGCGGGATGGCGCTGGTGATGATGCTGGCGACAGCGTCGGCCGCGGCGCCGTCCGGTTTCGGCGTGCCGGCGGCGGACACCGGCCCGGTGCTGACGACGGTCGGCAGCTGCACGACCGGCCTCACTGCGGCGCTGCCCGCCGGCGAGACGGTGGTTTTGGCGGCATCGCCGGCGACTGAATCTGTTGCTGCCGGTGCGGCAACGGCAGTTGCGGCATCGCCATCCTCGCCGGTGGCGGAACTGCTGCAGTCGGCGCATGAGTATTGCCAGCGCGGGCAGGTGCTGCTGGCGGCGCGTCTCTACGAACGGGTGCTGGCGACAGATTCGGGTAACCGGGTGGCGCTGTTCAATCTCGGCGTTGCGTATTACCGGGCAGACGACCTGCGGCGGGCGGCGCGCGCGTTCGAACGGCTGACGCAGGTGGCGCCGGCCGATGCCGAGGCGTGGACCTGGTACGGCATCTGCCTGCACTATTCCGGCAGCAGCCGGCAGGCGGCGACGGCATTTCGCCGGGCGCTGCAGCTTGATGCGGGCAATGCACTTGCCCGAAACTATCTCGGCAGCCGCTGAGCGGCCGCGATTCCGGGGATGACGATCATGCAGACAACAATCAGGATGGCAGCGGTGGCCGGCAGCGTGCTGGCCCTACTCGGCAGTGTTCCGGTACTGGCGGCGGCGCCGATTCCGGTCGAGCGGCATCGCTCGATGGTGCCGATCACCCGGGACAACAGCGAACTGGTGAACGAGCAGTCGTACGGGCTGGCCGACGGAGCGGTGACGGCCGCACCAACTGCTCCGGTTGAGGAACTGCCGGCGCCGCCGGAACCGCGCGCAAACGAACCGGCGGCCACCGCACCGGTGGCGGCGGAACTGCCGCCGGCGCAGGAGTCGGTTGCTGCCGTGCCGCCGGCAGCCGAAGCTGTCGAACCGGCGTCGTCGGCTGAAATCGCCACCGCCGGCGCGGACCGGCAGCGGCCGGTCCTTGAACTTGATGTCCGCTGCTGGCTGACGGAACTCGATATGCGCGGCCGGGTGGTGCGCAACAATCTGGGCAGCGACGTGAATTTCGTCGATCAGCTGGGACTGGGCGATGAGAATTTCGCGGATATCCGCCTGACCTGGAACTGCAATCCGACCAGCAGCATCCGGCTGGCGTACAACAAAATCGGCTTTAACGGGAGCCGGACCATCAGCGAGAAGATTGATTTCAACGGCAAGACCTACGCGGCCAACGCCTGGGTCGGGACTGACGTTGATGTGGAGAATTACCGGCTGGCGTGGCTCTGGCAGTTTCACACGGCGGATGCCGGCCGGCTGCGGGTGAGCTCCGTGCTCGAATTAAAGGGCTTTGTCGCCGATGCGTCGCTGGTCGCGCCCGCGCTGAATATCAGCGAGGCGCACGATGTGGCGGGCGCGCTCCCCACGGTCGGGTTGGCGGCCAGCTATCAGGTGCATCCGCTGGTCGATCTGTTTGGCGAATTGACGGGAATCCCCGCGGGGAGCTACGGCTACTTCATTGATGGCGAAGTGGGCGTGAAGTTCGCCCCGCAGGACCATTTCAGCTTCATCGGCGGCTACCGGATCTTTGATCTCGAGGCGAAGGATGACCCCGACTATGCGCGCCTGCAGTTTGCCGGCCCGTTCGTTGGAATGACTGCGTGGTTCTGACGTGTTATCGGGAGCGGTATCGCGCCGGCATTTTTCCGCACCGGGCGCTCCGCGCCTTCCACTCCCGCGATGCGCAGCGGGAGTGGAACAACATGGACTGCCAACGACAACCAAAACACAACAGATAATGAAGTATTTGTGCTGCACACATCTTGCTCCCTCCCCCGGCGGGGGAGGGCCGGGGTGAGGGGCGCCAGTTATTTGCTGTGACGCCGTGCGTTGTCCCACCCCCGATGGGAGCGGGACTACAGCTCGCTTCGTCCTGGCGGGGTGCTAATCGCGGTAGCGACCTGGCCGCTGGTTCGTTTCCCGCGCGACAGTGGGGTATGGCACCGGGCGAACATGCGGGAGCCCGTCGCTGCTTTCACAGCGCAATCACCGCATAACCAGCTCCAGGGAATAATGCGCCGGCTGAACCCGCAGTCGGGTGCTTCGGGCCGCAGGGGAGGCAGCGATGCACCGGCCGCACCGGTGCGGCGCCGGTCAGTTCCCGGGCAGCCAGTATTCGAGCGGCTGCTCCCACTGATAGTCGGTTGCCAACAGGTGCCGGTTGCGGACCGTTTGCGCGCCCGGCGCCATGGGCAGATTAACGAGGTGCGCATCGTCCGGCGCTGCAGCGACAATGGCAATACCGGCGGCTCCGGCAAGTTCAACCGGACAATTGATCCCTGCCCCGCGCACCACGGCATGCCGCTGCTGCGGGGCGAGCACCGCGAACGGGAAGGCGGAGAGCAGTGAACTGTGGACGACCAGGCCGGCGCGACTGGCCAGCGGGTAGCGCAGGGGTGTCGCGCGGTAATAGGCCAGATAGCTGAGGGTACCGGACAGGGTGGGAAGCAGCGCCAGCAGCAGCACAGCCGTGACTGCCGGCAGCGGCCAGCGGCGCAGGGCGCGCACCGTCAGGAGCAGAAAGAGCAGCGGGGCGGGGAAGAGCGCCCGTCCGACGAGGTGGTTGGTGCCGGTGGCAAAGGTTAGGCCGAGCAGCACCAGCGGTGGCCCCAGCCACAACATGAGCAGCAGCAGGCGCGTGCGGCGCAGGGTCCGCGACCGCCAGCACCAGGCCAGCAGCAGGAGCACCACCACCACATTGAGCAGCGGCTGCCCGAGCCCCCAGCCCGCCACCCCCGCCAGCGCCGCCAGCGTCGGCAGGAAATTCGCGGCAGTCAGCGCCGGCATCCACGCCAGCCGTGAATTGCCGGCAGCAAGCGACCGGGCGGGGAGAAACCCCTGATAACCGTGCCAGAGCAATACCACCAGGAGCGGCAGTGCCAGCCAGCGCAGCCGGCAGCGCCGGCAGAGCGCGGCATGAACGGCCAGCAGCAGGACGTACAATTGCCCGACCGGCGCAGTCAGTGCCAGCGCGGTGGCTGCTGCTGCCAGCTGCCAGTCGCGCCGCGGCTGTAGATAGCAGAACAGGGAATAGAGCAGCAGTGGCGTCAGGAGGGCGTAATAGCGGTAATAGAGCGCGAAGAAAAGATAGAAAACCGAGCAAAAAAGCAAGACCAGCAG
>CAZFBR010000046.1:0-19047 GCA_964517215.1 uncultured bacterium | reverse complement strand
ATCTCGGGGCGCTGCCGGAGCCCGCTATTACCCACAGATTGTGGTGAGGAGCCAAAATATTTATCTGTTGCCCTGAAATTGATGACCGCCGAATCAAGAAAACGCGTGCGAAATATCATCAGATTCGGACACGGAACCGCAGTATTGCAAATGCTTGATGAGGATGCACAGTACCGTACGATTTCTGATTTGGAGAATAGTGAAGCTCAGAAATACATGAACGAAGCTATTGATAAGGCCCGAACGCAGACAAAGAAAACTACATTTCACCTTGTCGGGCGCCAAGCAAAATGGTATTCTTGGCGTGCGCCCGACAGATGCTACAAATGCGGGCATAAAATTATTCGCCCGACAAATGCCAAAGATGTTGGCACGGAAACAACGTTCAATTATGTGTGCACCAAGTGCACGGGCGCACAACCTGAAATACTGCTGAATGACTTCAATGGCACCTAACTTCGCGCGGCAGCGGGCGCGAAAACAACAGCGCCCGCTGAGCGCTAATCGTTATCCATGCTACGATAAGGATGAATATGCCAAGATTAATGATTAATACAATAGTGATAGCAATCATCACTGTTATACTATTTCCTTCATGGGGACTTGCTGACGCGGTCGGCGAGGGATATTCCATCCGTTCGTCGGCAATATCTGATACTGTGCGCATTGATTGTATTGGAGTGTTTACAATTGTTGCCCCGCACGGCAGCTCATTCGAAGAATGGAGGCCCTCTGATACTGGTTTTGTGCCGGTGGAAAATATATCCTTCCGTCAAACCATTCCTGTCAGTGTTGGACACTTACCATCGTACCCCCACGCCTATTTCCGCTATCCTGTGGTGACGACAAACGATAGCTACTATCAAATCGTGATTGACCCGGTACGGGATAAACGGGTGTGGATTTGTGAAACAGATTATGATACACAATACTTCGATTACTTATCCCTAATCGCTTTCAATCCTGGCTTTGAATTTGTCGATGTGTTTTATTTCACAAACAGCGGACAACGAAAATACTATTCAACACCACAAACATCAACGGACTTTAAAATATATTCAAAACCACGTGAATATCATTGGGAACCAAACTATTACCTCTATTCGCATTTGAACGTAGTCAAGCAGGAAGGAGATTTTCTCTTTCTGAAGGAATTCGTCATGCGTGTTGATTATGACTATGAAGACATAGGTTGGTTTCGTATTCATGATGACCGTGGGCGCCTAATGGTTTGGCCATTGTTCGAGCAATTGATGTAGTAGGATTAAATGGTATTATATGGCGAAATGGATAACCTTGCGCTGCTGCGCTTCGCCGCTGACGCGGCTCAACGCAGAGCGCTAATCGTTGGGCAGAGAATAATTGATGATTACTCGATTTAGGAAACGAATATTGATTATTCTGGTCTGTGCGGCGGTCTACGCTATGCTGTACGGGATTTTTCGCGTAGCTGGCTTCATAGTATATTTGCCCCATGCCGTCGGTATTTCAGACGACGGTACAGTAGTAGAGGGCCCAGGTATAGTAATGCATGCACAGAGGTTTGAAGGATCCGATGGGGAGATGTCTACAGCAACACCCGCTAGCATAATGTTGGATGTGTTGTTTCTGCCATTATGCAAAGCGGAGGGCATTATACGCAGAGCGCTCATCGTTGGCACTCAAAAAACAACTTGACTTATAACGTTATACGGTATACAATTGAATCATGATCGAGGATTTCCGGTGCAAAGAAACCGAAAAGATCTTTCGGCGCGAGCATTCGCGGAAACTTCCTGCGGATATTCAGCGGGTTGCTTTGCGGAAATTGCGCATGTTGAATCGGAGTTCGACCATTGAAGACCTTCGCGTTCCTCCGGGTAACCGATTAGAGGCCCTTTCCGGCAATCGGAAAGGTGAACACAGTATTCGGATAAATGATCAATGGCGTATTTGCTTTGTTTGGCGTAATGGCGGCGCGCACGCCGTAGAGATTGTGGATTATCACAGGGGGTGAAATATGAAGAAGATGCCAGCCGTACATCCAGGCGAAATACTGAACGAGGAATTTCTCATACCTTTGAATATCAGCCAGAACCAGCTTGGCAAAGGCCTTAGTGTATCCGCCCGAAGAATCAATGAAATCATCCATGGCAAACGCGCCATCACAGCAGATACTGCCCTGAGGCTTTCAAGATACTTCGGTAATTCCGCCAGTTTCTGGCTGGGCCTGCAAATGGACTATGAGCTCGATATTGCAGATGATGCCCTCGCTTCGCGTATCAGCAAGGAAGTCCATCGCCTGAATGTCGCATGACAATACTGCGGTGCCAACTTCGCGCCGCAGCGCGCCGCCGCCTGCGGCGTTGGCGCGTTGAGCGCTCATCGTTATGCGTAGAACATTTAAATTCGGAGGGTAGCTATGGAATTCAAGGGAAAAGTGGCTCTTGTAACGGGTGCTGGCACTGGAAACGGGGAGTCAATAGCAGAGCGCCTATATGCTGGTGGGGCGTCTGTTGTGCTGGTCAGTCGTCGCCTTGAGCCGGTGGAATCGGTTTGTAGGAGGATTGATCCAAAGGGTGTGCGGACTTTAGCTCTTGAGGCAGATGTGCGTAATCCAATTGCTATGGAAACCGTAGTAAAGCGTACCATTGCGCGATTTGGGAAACTCGATTTGGCTGTGAATAACGCTGGCGTAACTGGTCCAGCCGGTGTACCGGTTCAAAACGTAGAAGCAGAGATATGGCGTGAGGTCATCGACACGGACTTGACAGGCATCTTCTTCTCCATGAAATATGAGATACCTGCAATGCTTGCCAACGGTTCTGGTGCGATTGTGAACATGTCATCTGCCAATGGTTTAGTTGGCTTGGCAGGCATGTCAGCATACACTGCGGCGAAACACGGGGTAATCGGGCTGACTCGCTCAGCCGCCCTTGAGTTGGCAGAGTCGAATATCCATGTATGTGCAGTTGCACCTGGCTATGTTGCAACGCCACGAATAATGGACTCCGGCAAAGAGGTAACGGACTGGATGGCGAGCTTACATCCCATGAAGCGTCTCGCGACCCGAGAAGAGGTGGCAGATTTAGTAGCGTATCTATTAAGTGAGCGCGCAGCTTTCATGACTGGGAGTGTCCATTCCATAGATGGCGGGTACACCGCACAGTAATGTAAATCACGCATAACAAGTCGTTGCAGGCGACGTTGTCCACGCACAAACCGCGTGGCCAACGCGCCTGAACTTTTTTCGTTGGGCATACGAAAACGATAGTGATTGAGGCACGAATGAAAACTGCAATAGAGATAAAATGCGATTTCGCGCGCTGATCATCGTAGCCATGACAGGCATGATGCTGTTGTCGCCTTCTATTGTGCTGGCAGTGGTAAATGTTAGCGGAGATGAATCGAATGTTGTCACCATCAATTACGAACGATTGCAGCGTAACCTCGTTCCGATTATCACCGCATTATGGCTGATTGTGGCGGGTTATTGGGCAATGGTTCGCCACTATCGGCAGCGTGTGGCAAAGGCGATTACCCCTGGAGAAAACATTTGGGCTAGAGTACCAGCATTACTTTTCGGTTTATTGTATATGTCGGTACTAGTGTATTGGCTGGCATTGATATTGGGCACATGGTGGTTGTGACTGATAATTATGCGAGAGGCGCAAAACAATGATTTCAGAATCTGAATGCCCAACTTCGCACTTCTGCGCTTCGCCGCTGACGCGGCTCAACGCAGGGTGCTAATCGTTGGCCATTAAGATGATGATGATTGGCATGTGTTACTGTCAATGACGTTTTATTGCGTGGGGGAAGACGATTGAAAATGACTGTGCCGCAAAACAATACATATTCTGTTGCCAAGGATGTTATGTGGGACATCACTAAAATTATGTTGTTGTTAGTAATTGCCTTGAATGTTACGACATTTACTTCACAATTGATAAAGGGTGTTATGGTGCATCTTGATGATTTCATCTATACGGTGTTGGTCTCGACCTTGTGTGTTCCCGTAGGACTTGTTCTCGTTATTCCGCTTATCGGAAATCCGAAAAAGTGGAAAATCGCCATCGACTTCGAGGCCAAGAAAATATTTCTTGAGAATTTCCCGTTTCACGAGCCCGGCAAATGGTTGCCCGATAAGAAACGCAGAGAAGTTCCTTTCAGTGCCATAATCGGGGTACAAAGCATTCGAATTCCGGCATTCCGTGATAGTATTAGTGTTTACACCCGTGACGGTAATTTTTCGATACCATCATTCTTCGAAAATTACCAACGAATATTATCCGACATGAAAATGATTGGAACTTTCTATCGAGATAAATCTTTATCAGGAGAAAAGAAAGTATATAGTCAGGCATTCGTTAGCATGATTATAAGTATTCTCTTGTTTATCCTGAGCGCTGTGGCGGCATTTATATGCTTTCGAAATTAATTAATACAGCCAGTGGCTACCCGAGGCGTGGAGAACCGGACCAATGAAATCAGAAGACAAATCGGCCAACTTCGCGTTGCTGCGCTTCGCCGCTGGCGCGGTTCAACGCAGAACGCTAATCGTTGGCCTTACGATGACATCGATAAACAAATGGTGTAAGGTGATACATTGAGATTTCGACGCACGATATTTCTAACATTATGGTGCGTTATGACAATGAATGCTATTGCTCATGGCGATACGATGGCATTATCGCCTAGTATTCTGTCACACGAACAAGCTAAACGGGTGTTGATAGAAACGACCGTCTATAGTTATTGGCATGCCGATAAAGATGACGTCAATGTTGGGTCGTTATTCTCAGACCGCTTTGTTAGTTATGCCTATACAGTCGTACAAGACAGCGTGCACGCAAATGTAGGTTATGGGCAGATGTTCACGCTGACAAAGGAAGAATTGGCCGTACTGCAAGATGAAATTGTGGCATCGCAGCGGGGGAGCATGATAAGTTGTCCCCGAATATTTACACTCGACAAACACACGGCCAATTTATCAATCGGAACGAACCGGCATAATTCGGTTGAGGTATTCTGGTATGATGATATGGAGGTTGATATAACACCGAAAATCAATGCAGACGGCACAATTACGCTTGATATCGCACAGACCTTTGACATTATTCATGGAACAGCTACCCGCCCGGCACTTAATTCGATGGTTATTGTTGATGGTTTGACGCTGGCAATCGGTGGTATCAGGGAACTGAATCACGAATATATCCTATTTCTGAAACCGCGCGTCGTTACTGAAGCTGAAGTCGAGGAAATGAGTCGCCAGTCGAGGGGCCAGCCTGTTAGTAGTGATAACCGATGATGGCAAAAGCAAACCGGCCAACTTCGCGCCGCTGCGGGCGCAACTGAATCAGCGCCCGCAGAAAGCTAATCGTTAGGCAGGAAAGACAATGACAAAGTGGAAAGAAACAGGATTGCGGTTGGTGCCCGAATGCGCAGAGATAATCCGTCGGGCTAAGGACTCCATGTCATGTTGGGTTGAACTGGAACTCGTTTGGCATGATGCGTCTATTCCCACTAAACTTCACATTCTCCATTACTCTAGATGGTGCCTAGACCAGGGCGGCGATGTTTTGAAGGCTGTCTCGTGTGCCTTCATAGAGCACGTCGTGGAACATTCAGAAGATCTGCCTCTATTCAGAGCGTGGTATGACGACGAAACGATCAAGAACCTGATGCCGCTCTGGATATACAACTATCGAGAGAAGGCAAATAGATTTGTCAGCCGGCTGTTGGCAATTACTGCCGCAGAAAAGTCGCAACCTGAGATCCTCAAGAAGCGATCGAGGAAGAAAAGATAATCATGCCTAACTTCGCGCGGCAGCGGGCGAGAATAACAACCGTGCGCCCACCAGACGCTAATCGTTATGTCACTCATGTACGGATCGTTAAAGGAAAACATGCGTAGTATCAAGAAAGGAAAAGCAACATTCGCGTTGATTGTTGCTTTGCTTATCGTGGTCCTCGGATCCCTGCTGTATCAATTTCTCTGGGGAAAACTGTTCGTCTACTCCCCGGTGAAGTTAGGTTTCTCGCGGCACGAACTGTCACACACAATCATCTATGTGCAGCACGGCGCCAGGTTCGACAGCTATGCGGCTTTCGATGCATACCCGCCTGCAGTGGCGGCGTCACATGAATTGAGGTTCCGCGAAAAACCCGCAATCTATATTTTTCGTGACAACGAAGATTACCTGAGCCGTTCAACAACCAAGGCCAGATTCTGTGCCTATCCGAACGGTGGTTTGGTGATTTCTCCATGGGCGCTTAACGAGGCACACGAGGGCAAGCTTTCCCTGGAAATATACCTCAAGCATGAGCTATCCCATACTCTCCTTTACCAGCACATGGGAACCCTCAATGCATATGTGTATTTTCCGCGATGGCTCCTGGAGGGAATTGCGATGTATCATGCAGATCAGATGGGCACTTCTTGGTACCCCGGAAAAGAAGAAACGTACGGCTATATCCGGCAAGGCAATTTCATGGACCCACGGGATTACTCAACCGCAAGAGAAAATGAAGCATTCCTGAACGTGAACTATCCAATCGCTTTTGTCTATTCCGAATTCGGCTGCATTGTCGATGATCTTATCGCCACTTATGGAAAACAGAAATTTATGCGATACACCAAAAATCTATGTTCCGCGTTTGACCATGAGCGGGTTTTCCTGGAAGTTTACGGGATTGATTTCGACGACTTCCTGCTGGATTTCAGGAAACGTGCAGCCGAAGTCGCACGGAAAACATAACCCGGCATTCCAGCCAAAGACGCGATCAACAGAAAGCGCCTGACGTTGCGTCGCCACGACCGCTGGTTCCTCGACCGCGTCTGCACCCACATCCTCGCCTGCGCAAGCGGCAGCACCTGGGTGTGGCACGAGGGGAACTTCACCGATTACGAGGAGGACCGCAAGCGCCGCCTCGGCGCAGCCGCCGGTCCGCACCGGATCAAGTACCGCAAGCGGACCCGCTGAGCACCACCTGTACCGGGAGGAACGGGATGCGGGGGCGCATCCGCCCTCACCACGATACGGTTACTGGCTGTCGGTGAGGTTCTACGGCTGGCAGCGGCCGCACAGGCCGGGGAAGATCCCGCGGGCATGCTTGCGGCGCATCTCCCGCAGCTTGGGGCTGTTCCACAGGGTGGCGAGATCAACTTCGCTGATATGCCCGAGATTGAACTCGCCGTCGTAGTCGAATCCGCACAGGTTGACCTGTCCGTCGGCGAAGATGCTGACGTGCCCCATCCACAGATGGATGCACGGCTCCTGCCGTTTTCCGTCCGTGAGCATCTCGGTGAAAAACTGGACGTTATCCACCACCCCCGACCACTGGCGCAGCAGTTCGGGAATGACGGGGATGGTCCGCGCGCTGCGAATGCAGTTCAATTCGATGGTCAGGTTCGCCCGGCGCTCGTTGCGGATACGGACAGCCGCGTGCAGCCGCGCGGCCAGTGCATCGTAGGAAGTGGCGCGAATGGCCTCATAGACCTCGCCGGTGCCGTCCATCGAGACCACCAGGCGGCGCAACCCGGCATCGATGAGCCGGCTGACCATCGCCTCGTCCAGCAGCAGGCCATTGCTGTAGAACATGGTTTTAAAGCCGCGGTCGGCGGCCAGCCTGATCATCTCGGGCAGCTGGCGGTTCATCAGCGGCTCGCCCCAGCAGTTGAAGCACAGCCAGTCAACCGTGCGGGGACGGAGCTTGCCGAGGATGGTGGCGAACAGCTCCAGCGACATGACCTTGCGCGCATGCTCGACCGAACCTGCGGTCTCCTTGTGCACGTAGCAGTGCGGACAGGTCATGTTGCACAGGGAACATGACTCGACCGAGATCTTGCTCATGCGATAGCTGACCGGCAGGCGCAGGCGGTAGGCAAGATAATTGAGCGTTCCGGCAGCAAACGAGGAGAAATCAGGGAAACGGATGCGAACGGCCCGCATGACGCTGCGCTGTTGCAGCAGCCGCCCCACATCTATGACGGAATTTTTCATGCCGTCACTTTTCCGCCGTCGGTTGCAGCACCAGCACCACGAAATCATAATAGACCACCACGCTGGAGGCGCAGTAGATCTGCTCGCGCACGACCGTCCACTCCGCCAGCAGCTGGCGGTAGCCGGCGAGCTGCCGGACAAATTTGCCGCGGTCAATCGAGCACATGAAATCCAGGACAAAATTGTACCAGCGCGCTTTGATGGCTGCCGGTCGCACGGGTTCGAATATAATCGCCCGGCCGCCGGGCGCCAGCAGCGTCCGGATGCGGGCAAGATAGTCCGCTGCGGTCGCATCATCGATATGATGCACCACGGAACTGAGCAGCACCAGGTCAAACGAGGCCGGCGCCAGGTCCGCCTGCAGCAGGTTGGCAACGCGGAAATCCCCCGCATAGCGCGCGCGCGCATGGGCGATGCCGTCCGTGGTGATATCAATCCCGGTATAGGTGGCGCGGTCAAAGAGCACGCTCAGATCGCCCGCCCCGCAACCGACATCAAGCACCCGTCCGCCTGACCAACTGATCGCGGCCAGCGTTTCACGCATCACCTTCAGCTTGAACGCAAGTCCGACTCGGTACCAGGCGTTGTTGAACGCCCGCAATGGCGCGGCCGCAGCGGGCGTGGCCATGGTCAGCGTTTCAGGGTCACTCTTCATCAGAACTCCATTTTCCCGTCGATGGTGCGCAAAATATAACAGGTGCGCAGCATACTGTCAAGTTGCGAAAAAACAGTCCGCGACGGGCAGGCGGTGCCGGGACGAACTATTGGGGCAGGCGGAGCGCGAGTTTCGCCAGCATCAGCAACCGTGCCGGCCAGCCGCGCTTGTTGGCGGCAATTGCGGCGGTCAATGCCTCGTCGTCCGCCGGCGGCACCGCTGCCGCCGGGCGGGGCGTCAGCCGCAGGGCCGCGGTCGGGCAATGTCCCACACACAGCCCGCAGCCGAGGCAGCGCCGACGGTCAATCCTGACCATCCCCCCTGCCAGCGTCAGCGCGCCGACCTGACACCGGCTGCGGCAGCGCCCGCAGCCGGTGCAGCGGGCGGCGGTCACGACCAGTTGGTGGCTGGTTGTCCAGAAATCGAGCGGGCGCGGCAGCAGTTTGTGCACCGCCAGCATGCCGCAGCAGCAGCCGCAGCAGGAGCAGATGAACTCCGGCCGCCGCGCGTTGGCCGGCTGCAGCACCAACCCGTCCTGTTCATTCTCCCGGAAGATCGCCAGCGCTTCAGCACGCGTTATCCGCCGGCCGTTCCCCCGCCGCAGCACCGCCGCCGCCGCATCGCCGAACGCAATGCAGGTTTCCTCTCGTGCCGTCACCGTGCAGGTCGTGCCGCGCGTGCGGCTGGCGGCGCGGCAGATGCACGGCAGCACCACGATCGGTTCCCGCGCCGCGGCCACCAACGCGTCAAGCTGGTCATACGTCGCCACCGCATGCTCCGCCGTGACCGCGCTGTTGACCGGAATGGTGCGCATCTGCGACGGCCGCACCGCGATGAAGGATATCCCGTACGCCGGCGCGCGCAGATAGGCGCCGGCATCGCGGAGGTAGGCACGCGACGGTTTGCCGTCCTGCCCCTCGTACATCCCCACCACCAGCGGCAGCAGGTGCCAGCAGTCCTCCCCGTCACGCTGCTTCCAGCCGATACTCCCCCGCTGCAGCATGGCCGCGAGCAGCGCGGCCGCCTGTGCGGACGTAAACTCAGCCGCAGCAGCGGCAGCGAGGGCGGCCGTGCTTTGCGGCATGCTGGTCAGGAACAGCGCCAGACGTGCTTCGTCCGGCGTAAAAAGGCGCGCCAGCAGGCGCAGGTCGGCCCCCGAGCGCACGGCGGGAAAACCGACCGGCTGACGATCGAGATGCCGCTGCAGCGCCCGGTATGCCGGCAGCGCCGCCGCGTCAAGCCGGGGCATCAGGCCGCGCTTCCGCAGCGCGGGCGGCAAGCTTGAGGCGCAGGGTTTTGCGGTCGATGCCGAGAATTGCCGCCGCCTGTGAACGGTTGCCGCCGGTGCCGGCGAGGACGCGGTCGATATGCTCCGCTTCGACCTGCGCCAGGGTGCGCTGCCAGCCGCCCGGCACTTCGCGCACGGCAAAACGCATCGGCGCCGGCAGATCACTCGGTTCGATACAGCCGCGGTCATGCATGACGGCCAGCCGGTGCATGAGATTCTCCAGTTCGCGCACATTGCCGGGCCAGGCGTAGTCGCGCAGGGCGGCGATGGTGCCGTCGCTGAACGCGGGCGCCGGCCGACCGGCGGGTATGCGCATAACGGGCGAGGAAGCCGGTGGCCAGGAGCAGCACATCGTCGCCCCGTTTGCGCAGCGGCGGGGCGACCAGGGTGATCACCGCCAGCCGGTAATACAGATCTTCCCGGAACTGCCTGCGGGCATCGGCGGCAGACAATTGCTGATTGGTTGCCGCAATGACCCGCACATTGACATGCTGCGCATGATCGTCGCCTATCGTGACGATCTCGCCGTTCTGCAGAACGCGCAGCAGCGAGGCCTGCATGGCCGGCGGGGTGTCGCCGATTTCATCAAGGAACAGCGTGCCGCCCTCGGCCGCGCGGAAGAACCCGGCCCGGTCGCTGTGGGCGCCGGTGAAGGCGCCGCGACGGTGGCCGAACAGTTCGCTTTCCAGCAGCGCCCCGGGAATGGCGCTGCAATTGACGGTGATGAACGGCGCATTGGCGCGCGCGCTCCGGTAATGGATGGCCCGGGCGATCAGTTCCTTGCCGGTGCCGCTTTCCCCGGTGATCAGGACGGTGGCGTCCGCGGCCGCTGCCCGGCTGATCGCGGCGCGCAGGCGGGCCATAACCGGCGAGGCGCCCAGCAGCTCGCCCGCCGTCGCCGGCGCCGGCGGGACAGCAACCGCGCGCCGGTGCGCCGCCCGCTGCAGGACGCGGTGAACTGCGGCAAGCAGTTCCGTATCGGTGAACGGTTTGGCCAGATACTCCTCCGCACCCTGCCTGACCGCGTCAACCGCGCCGGGGATCGACGGGTAGCCGGTGATCATCATGACCGCCGTCGCCGGATGATTCTCATGGACATGCCGGATCAGTTCCTGGCCGCTGCCGCCCGGCATTTTCAAGTCGGTAATCACCAGGTCGACGGGATTGGTCTTGAGAAAGGTTGCCGCCGCCGTGATGTCCGCTGCGGTGAATACCCGGTAGCCCGCGCCCTGCAGCAGGCGCTGAATGACCTCGCGGGTGGTGGCATTGTCATCCACCGCCAGGATCTGGACCTGAGCGTCAGTCATGACGGCACCCGCTGCCGATCGGAAACGTGGCGATGAACCGGCTGCCGCTGCGCGGCCGGCTGCTGACAGTGATGCTGCCGCCATGCTCGGTGACAATGCCGTGGACCACGGGCAACCCCAGACCGGTGCCCTTGCCCGGTTCCTTGGTGGTGAAAAACGGATCAAAGATCCGCGGCAGGATCTCCGGGGTGATGCCGCAGCCGGTGTCGCTGACGGTCAGGGTGACGCCAGTGGCGGTGCGGCGGGTGGCGATCAGCAGCCGCCCGCCATCGGGCATGGCCTGCAGCGCATTAACTGTCAGGTTGACCAGAACCTGGCGCAACTGCACCGGATCCGCCTGCAGCACCGGCAGATCGGCGGCAAGCGTGCGTTCCAGCCGCACCTGCTGCCGCGCTGCCAGCTGCTCGACAAAGGTGAGCTCGCGGCTGATCAGTTCATTGAGGTCGACCTGGTGCTTGTCCGCCGGCGTTTGCCGGGAGAATACCAGAAGATTCTTGATGATTTGCCGCGCCTGAATGGCGGCCTCGACAATGCGCTGCAGGTCGCGCCCGGTCTGCTCCACCGTGGCATCGCTGCGCTGGGCGAGCTGGGCAAAGCCCAGAATCGCCCCCAGCGGCTCATTCAGCTCGTGGGCGACACCCGCCGCCAGCTGACCGATGGTGGCCAGCCGGTCGGCATGCCGCAGCTGCGCCTGCACGGCGGCCTGCTCCTCGTCCGCCTCGCGCTGGCTGATCACCAGCGCCAGCTGCCGCGCCACCGTATCGAGCAGCTGACGCTCCTCGCGCAAAAACGGGCCTTCATCGAGTTCCAGCTGGGGCGAGCGATAACTGACCGTCAGCCGCCCGCGTTCCTGTCCGTTGATGACAAGCGGGGCGGCCAGCGCGTCGGCTGGCGGGGTCGGGCCGCCGTAACGGGTGCCGTCAAGCTCGATGGCGACTTCCGCCAGGTCGGCATGCAGCCAGGCCGCCGCGATCAGCGGCACCGCTTCCGGCAGCAGGCGCGTGAGCGGCCGGTCGCGTTGCGCCGACCAGCCGGCGAGGGCATTATGGCAGGCAAGTTCCTTCACCCGCTCGCGCAGCAGCAACCGCTTCCAGAACATGGCGGTGGCCACCGTCAGCCATTCCGCGAGATTCTGCCAGTCGCGCAGTGTTCCGGCGGAGCGGGCGCGCGGCAAGCCGGTGACCAGGCAATAGCCGTCAAAACGGGTGCCAGTACGCAGGTGCAGCCGCCAGCCGCCGGCAAGGCGCACGGCCGGCCGCGCCGGCCACCCGGGCGGTGTCATTACCGGACCTGATTGGAGCTGCACGGGACTGAGACGGCCGCCGGCAGCGCGCCGGCAGCGGTACAGCTTGTCGCCGCGCCGTATCGCCACCTCGACGGTACTGCCGCCGGTGCCGCGCTGCACCGCGCGGGTCAGCACCGCCAGATACTCCGGCAGCGAGAAGAGGCGGTCCGCACCGGTGGCCAGGTCGTGCATCAGGATGCGCCCGATCGCCGCATAGGTTTGTCCGTGACGCCGGGACGCAGACAACGGTTTCATAGCCGGCAGTATAGCACCGGTGCCGCCGGGAGACAATGCGGACCTCAGCGCCGCGAGAGGGCCGGTGTGCCGGTCGCACCGGCCACCCGGGCGAGCAGTTCCTCACCCTGCGCCCGGCAGCGGGCAAAAACCGTTTCCACTTCTTCCGCCGTGAGGAAATCCCAGTAATCCACATGATAGGCCGGTTCAACCGCCGCGCGGTATCCGGCAAAATCACGCGCCGCCCCGGTCTGCAGTGCGCGCACATATTCGGCATATTCCTTTGCCGCCAGCAGCGCCACCCCGTCGTCGTCCTGGTAGCCGAACATGCGCATGCCCGCGAACAGCGCTTCCGCCTCGGTACCGCCGGTAATGACCAGCGGCAGCAGGCCGCCGCTGTGCATGACCGTCAGGTATTCCGCATAGCGCACAAAGGCAGGCCAGTCATGCTGCTGCAGGAAGGCGTGGTTGGCCAGAAAGCCGGTCCCGACCAGCAGGGTACCCCGCACAATCCCGTCGACAATGTCCGCCTCGCCGGTGACACATAACAGGGTGCGCCGCGGCGCCGGTTCGCAGGTCAGCCGCACCGCCGCCGCCAGGGCCTGCATGACCGTCAGGGGATCGCGTGCTGCTGCCGCGATCCGGTCCGCCACCGCGCGGCGGATGAGCTGGCGCTGGTATTCTCTGCTGTGGTTCATGATCTCCTCGCTTTCGTTGCTATGGCTGCAGCAAATGGGGATGGTAGCTGGCGACGTTGCGGTCGCCGAGATGATCGACGATGCGCGGCACCCGGGAGCGCGCGGTGCCGCGGCCGAGCAGGCGCGGGGCCAGCCGGGCGTAGATGATTTCCTCACCGCTGCGGGCCAGCGCCAGCTTGTCCGCGGCCGGCGAGACGATCATGCTGTGCCCGTAATACTGGTTGCCCGCCGCGTCGCTGCCGATCGCATTGGCGGCGACCATGTACAGGTTGTTCTCATAGGCCCGCGCGCGATTGGTCATGTCCCAGATCTCAAAATTGCGCAGGAATGCGGACGGGCGCGCGATGATCTCCGCACCCTGCACTGCCAGCGCCCGCGTCAGTTCGGGGAAATCGCCGTCATAACAGATGATGATGCCGATGGTGCCCAGACCGGTGGCGAAGACCGGCGCCTGCCGGCCCGGTGTGGTCCAGCCGCCCCGCCGGACCTGCTCCGTCGGGAAGGGATGAGTTTTCCGGTAGGTGCCGACGATGCCGCCGTCCGCCCCGATCAGCAGGGCGCTGTTGTATACCTGGCCCGGCCCGCGCCCGCGTTCATAGGTAGACAGCACACAGTAACTGCGGGTGGCGCGGGTCAGCCGGCAGAGCGGGCGCAGATACGTGTCGAGGTCTTTGGGGATCAGCCGGCGGAAGGCGCGCGCACTCATCGCCGGATGGAATCCGCTGGTCACTGATTCCGGGAAAACCACCAGTTCCGCATGGCATTCCCGCACCGCCTGCTCATGCCAGGCGCAGATCTTTTCCAGATTCTCGCGAAAGGCGTGCGGCTGTACCGTGATCTGCACGCTGGCCGCGATGAATTCACGCATGGTTGCCCCCCTCCGGGTGACGGCATCGCCGTCCTGCCGGTCAGTAAAGCAAACCGCGCGCCAGCTGCGGCGGCGATCAGCTTCCGCTCGTGGTTACCGGTGATTATGACACCTCCCTGCAGGCATGCGGTGGGGTATTATGCCGCACCGGGGCACATTGCCCCACTTTTTCGCGGGCAGATCCGGGCGACGGTGCGTGGTTTGTCTGGCAGGCAATTTGCTTCATACTATTGCATCAATTCTGGAGGAATAGCCCATGCACGCTTCCATGCGACAAAACGAATATGCCGCCCGCCGTACCGCAGGCGCGAAATATGCCGCCGCAGACGGGCGCTTTGTCAGTCCCGGGCATGCCCCTGATCTCCTCGCCGCCATCATCCGCAGCGGCGACCGGGTATGTCTCGAAGGCGACAATCAGAAGCAGGCGGATTTTCTTGCCCGGACCCTTGCGGCGCTTGATCCGCACCAGATCAATCAGCTGCATATGGTGCAATCATCCATCGTCCTGCCCGAGCATCTGGAGGTGTTCCGTCGCGGGATCGCCCATACCCTTGATTTCGCCTACGCCGGTCCGCAGAGCAAGGCGCTGGCCAAACTGGTCGAAGACGGGGCGGTGCGGATCGGAGCCATTCATACCTATCTCGAATTGTTCGGCCGCTATTTCGTCGATCTCACCCCGCAGGTGGCCCTGCTGGTGGCGGAACAATGCGATGCACAGGGCAACCTGTACACGGGCGGCAACACGGAAGACACGCCGACCATTGCGGAGGCGACCCACTTTTCCCACGGCATCGTGGTCGTTCAGGTGAAGGAACGGGTCGCGCGTCTGCCGCGCGTCGATATCCCCGCCGACTGGACCGATTTCATCATCGTCACCGGCAGCGACTGTCATCTGCAGCCGCTCTTCACCCGTGATCCGGCGCAGATCACCAGCCAGCAGGTGCTGATGGCCATGCTGGCGCTCAAGGGTGTCTATCGCGAATACGCGGTGCAGTCGCTGAATCACGGCATCGGGTATGCCACCGCCGCCATTGAACTCCTGCTGCCGACCTATGGCGCCGAGCTCGGCCTCAAGGGCGCCTGCTGCACCCATTGGGTGCTCAACCCCCATCCGGCGCTGATCCCCGCCATCGAGGCGGGGTTTGTGCAGCGCATCCACAGTTTCGGCGGCGAGCCGGGCATGGAGCGGTACGTGCGCGCGCATCCGGACGTGTTCTTTATCGGCAGCGACGGGAACATGCGCTCCAATCGCTGTGCGGCGCATTTTGCCGGGCTGTATGCCATTGACCTGTTCATCGGCGCCACGCTGCAGATCGACCCGCTGGGCAACAGCTCCACCGCGATACGCGGCATGATCGCGGGGTTCGGCGGCGGGCCGAACCTTGGCGGCACCGCGCCGGGCCAGCGGCATATCAGCGAAGCCAACCGCCGCGCCGGCGCCTGGGACAACGGCATTTTCCGGCCGCGCAAGCTGGTGGTGCAGATGACGCCGACGGTCAGCGAGAAAAAGGGGATCCCGGTATTCGTCGATGAACTGGATGCCATTGCCCTGGCCCGCGAGGGAAAATTCGCCGCTCCGCCGGTCATGATCACCGGCGACCAGGTGACCCATATCATCACCGAAGCGGGGATTGCCTACCTCGATCGCTGCCCTGACTGCAATGTGCGCCGCCAGGCAATTGCCGCAGTGGCGGGCGATACCACGGTGGGTCGCACAGCCAACGCGGCAGTGAGCGCTGAACTGCGCCGGCGCAAACTGGTCCAGACCCCGGCCGACCTTGCTATTGATCCGGCCAGTGCGACCCCTGACCGGCTGGCGGCCCGCAGTATCGACGACCTGGTGCGGCTCTCCGGCGGACTGTACGATCCGCCGCCGCAATTCCGCCGGCGCAGCTAAGGGTCCGCAACCATACGGGGATGCTTCGCCGCCGCAGCGTTTGTCGGCTGGCGGTGCGCGCTGAATCCGGCAGCCGCGTTATGCTTCGCGCAGGACCTGTTCCGCCAGGGCCAGCGTATGCGGGATGCCGTCGGTCAGAGTGGTGCTGAGGATGAAACCCGCGGCGAATTCGTGGCCGCCGCCGCCCAGGTGCTCGGCCAGTTTGTTGATCTTGACCCGCCCGCGGCTGCGCATGCTCCCCTTGACCCGCCCGTCGGCGGTTTCCCAAAGGATGATGAATATTTCCGCGTCGCGCAAGGTGCGGATATAGTCAATAAAACCTTCCATATCGTCGGGGGCGATCCCCGCCCGCGCCAGATCGTCGCGGGTCAGCCAGGTATGTGCCAGCCGGCCGGCGGCGGTCACCGTCAGCCGTTCCAGAGTCACCCCGACCAGCTTCAGGCGGGCCAGCGAACTGCGCTGATAGACCGCGTCGTCGATGGCGCGCGCGTCCACGCCCGTCGCGAGCAGTCGCGCGGCGGCGAGATGGGCCAGGGACAGGCCGTTGCCATAGCTGAATTTCCCGGTATCAGTGAGCATGCCGACATAGAGCGGTTCGGCAATCTCGCGGGTCAGCGGCAGGCCCATTGCCTCAACCAGCTCCTGCACCAGCTCTGAAGTCGAGGTGTAGTCGGTGGCGATGACGTTGATATCGCCCGGCGGCGCGTCGGTCGGGGGATGATGGTCGATCACCACTTTCACCGCGCGCCCGGTCAGCAGCGGTCCCGCGCAGGCGCCCAGCCGCTGCCAGGTGGCAATATCGAGCGCGAACATCACCTCCGCATCGCGATGGTCGCAGGTGCGCTGCACGGCAATTTCCTGATGGTCGAGGAACGCATACTTGCCGGGGACCGGCGTATCCGCCAGCGCGCGCGCGTCCTTGCCCAGCGCCTTGAGCGCGCGCAGCAGGCCGAGCTGGGCGCCGATGGCGTCGCCGTCGGGATTGACGTGGGTCAGGAGGACAAATTCGTGCCGGGCGCGAATCAGCTCAATGACCGCGCGCCAGTCAGCCACGCGCCGCCTCGTAAGTCCGGTAGCCGCCCGACAGGTTATAGACCTCGGTGAACCCGCACTGCAGCAGGATGCGGCTGGCGAGATAGGAGCGCAGGCCGACCTGGCAATGCACAATGATCTTCCGGTCATGCGGCAGATCGGCAAGCCGGCCGCGCAAATCATCGAGTGGAATATTGATGGCGCCGGGGATATGGCCGCGCGCGAATTCGCCCGGCGTGCGCACGTCGAGCACCTGCGCCCCCTCCTCCTGCCAGCGGTCGACCGCATCGTATTCGACGCCGCGCACCAGCCCGCGCTGCAGGTTCTCCGCGGCAAAGCCGGCCAGATTCACCGGGTCCTTGGCCGAGGAATAGGGCGGCGCATAGGCCTGCTCGAAGGCGCACAGGTCGGCAATCGTGCCGCCCAGGCCGATGATGGCCGCCAGCACATCAAGGCGCTTGTCCGCACCGGTCGTGCCGACGACCTGGCCGCCCAGCAGTTTCCCGTCGGGCGCGAAGACAAGCTTGACGCTGACCGGCTGGGCGCCGGGGTAGTAGCCCGCATGACTGCCGGCGTGGATGATGACCGACTGCTGGTCGATGTGCAGCTGGCGGCATTGCCGCGCATTCAAGCCGGTGGCGCCGACGGTCAGGCCGAACACCTTCAGGATGGCGCTGCCGATGGCGCCGTGATAGACGCTGTTGCCGCCGGCCAGGTTGTCCGCGATGATGCGCGCCTGCTTGTTGGCCGGCCCGGCCAGCGGGGTCAGCGCCGGGCGCCCGGACACGCGCTGCCTGATTTCCACCGCGTCGCCCGCGGCATAAATGGCCGGGTCGCTGGTTTGCAATCGTTCGTTGACGACGATGCCGCCGCTCGGACCAAGGTCAAGACCGCTCTGCTTTGCCAGCGCGGTCTCCGGGACCACCCCAACGGCAGCCACCACCGCGTCAGTGAACAGGGTGCTGCCGTCGGCCAGCGTCAGCTTGAGCCGTGCGCCGGCCGGTTCCGCCTGCTCGACGGTGGTGCCGAAATGGCAGTCGATGCCGTTATCTTTCAGTTCACGCTGCACCAGGGCGGCCATTTCCGCATCCAGCGGCGCCACCGCCTGCGGCGCGAATTCGATCAGCTGCACCTCCAGGCCGCGGTGCCGGAGGTTTTCCGCAACCTCGACACCGACAAACCCCGCGCCGAGCACCGTCATGCCGCGCGCGGTTTCAGCGCGGGCGATGATTGCATCCATATCGTTCAGCGTGCGCAGGCGCAGGGTGCGGTCGGCGGGGAGGCCGGGGATGGTCACCGCGCGCGGTTCCGCGCCCGGTGCCAGCACCAGCCGGTCATACGACTCCGTTGCCGTGCTGCCGTCGTGTCGGCATACCGTTACGGTTTTTGCCGCTCGGTCGATGGCAGTAACGGTATGCTGCAGGCGCACGTCAATATTGAACCGCCGCTTGAAGCCCTCACGGGTCTGGACCAGCAGGTCGTCGCGATCGGTGATAATCCCGCCCACATGATAGGGCATGCCGCAGTTGGCGAACGACACATAGTCGCCGCGCTCGATAATGACGATTTCCGCCTGCTCGTCCAGCCGGCGCAGGCGCGCGGCGCAGGTCGCCCCGCCGGCCACGCCGCCGATGATGATGACTTTCATAATCATTCCTCCGCGCCGCAGTATAGCACTCTCCCGACCTGCCCGGCAACGGCGGCGGCGGCAGGCGTAGTCGTCGGGGCGGTTGACAATGCGCCGGACGGCGTGCGAGGATACCGGCGGGGGTAAATCGCCATGACCCTTGCCGGG
>CAZFBR010000045.1:0-19122 GCA_964517215.1 uncultured bacterium | reverse complement strand
GTGGACATGAGCCCGCGCCCGCTGCTGCCGGTGCCGCAGGCGGAAGTGCGGCGCAGCGGCGAGCGGGTGCTGCTGCTGGCCATTGGCGACCGGGTGGAAGCGGCGGAAGAGGCGGCGGAGCGGCTGGTAAAGGAAGGGCTCAATCCGACGGTGGTCAACGCCCGGTTCCTCAAGCCGCTCGACGAAACAACGCTGCTGGCCGAGCTCAAACGGCATGCGCTGGTGGTGACGGTCGAAAACCATGTGGTGGCCGGCGGGTTCGGCAGCGCGGTCAATGAGCTGCTGCTGGCCAACCGCCTTGGCGACCGCCGGGTGATTAATCTCGGATTCCCCGACAAGTTCATCGAACACGGGTCGCCGGCCCAGCTTTTTGCGCGATACAAGCTCGACGCCACCGGCATCGTGCAGACCGTGCTCGGCGCCATCCACAAGTAGCGGCAGTGCGCCGCGGCGTCATGAGCTGGCCCGGCCGCAGCGCCGGGCAAACCGCCGGTGCGCCGGCGGGAGCGCACGCAGCACAGGTGGGGGCAGGAATGGCCGGGCACAAACAACGCCTTGACGAACTGCTGGTCGCCCGCGGGCTGGTGGCGGATCTTGCTGCTGCGCGCGCGGAAATCATGGCGAACAATATCATCGTCGATGATCGCGCGTGCGACAAACCCGGGACGCCGGTGGCGGCAGATGCCGTTATCCGCCGGCGGCACGAGCCGGAGCCGTATGTCAGTCGCGGCGGGCGCAAGCTGGCGGGTGCGCTGGCGGCTGCCGGCATGGAGGTGCACGGCTGGCGGGTGCTTGATGCCGGCGCCTCAACCGGCGGCTTCACCGACTGCCTGCTGCAGCATGGCGCGGCGCAGGTCGTGGCGGTTGATGTGGGGCGCGGACTGCTGGCGCACACGCTGCGCATCGATCCGCGGGTGACGGTGGTCGAGGAGTGCAATGTGCGCGGTCTGGCGCCGGGCGATCTCGGCGAGCTGTTCGATCTCGTTGTCGCTGATTTGTCGTTTATCTCGCTGCGTACCGTGCTGCCGGCGCTCGCCGGCCAGACGTGTGCGGGTGGTGAACTGCTGCTGCTGGTCAAGCCCCAGTTCGAGGCGGAGAAGGGGACGGTCGGGTCGGGCGGCATTGTGCGCGACGAGGCCGTGCGGCAGCAGGCGATCGCCGCCGTGGCCGAAGCCGCGCAGGCGGGCGGCCTGACCGTCGCCGGGGTGCATGCCTCGCCCGTGACCGGCACAAAGGGCAACCAGGAGTATTTCATCCGCCTAAGCAAGCATTGACAGTAACCTCGAAAAACATTATAATAATTCCGCAGCGTAATCAATGTCATCCGGAGGCATCGGCAATGTCCGAGGCGCAGGAGACACACGACATTGTGTCGGCGGGGTATCAGCCAATGGCGAAGGCCAACTTCACGCACAACGTCCAGCAGCCAGGTGGCTTGGTGCATGGTATCAAGATGGCATCCCTGCTGATGAACGGGGATGCGGCCGCATGACCGGCCGCACGGGCGAACTGCTGCTGACGGCGGGCGGGGTCGTACTGGTTGTCGTGCTCGCTCTGAAGGGGACTGACCTGCAGCGAGCAGCCCGGGTGGGCCCGCGCTGGCGGCGCCGGCTGGTGGCCGCGGGGATTACCCTGCTCACCGCGACGGGGCTGCTGTCGTGCGGCGAACCGCCGGCAACACCGCGAAACGGCGTCATGAGTGGTGATTTGCCTGATGCCCATCCGACCGACACTCGCTCTACGCAAAAGTGCGAACCAGATACCAAGCAGGCACGTCCCATCTGGGTGCCATTGGTCCACCAGAAAGAGTACTTCGACAGCAGCTTCAGGTCATTCAATTCATCGTGTTATGATGGTGGTGTTGTGTCCGGCAAGTCGAAAGTATTGCCGGAAGTGCGGGTAGAACTGCAACGGCGGTATTGCGCGGACGGTACGATTGCCCCGGCGACCGCGAAAGTCCTGCGGGCAGCGGACAAGAAGTGACGCTGCGGCCGGCAACTTGACATCCCGACGCTAATAACCTATAAAGCATGGCGTTGTGGCGAGCATGGCTCAGCCTGGTTAGAGCACCTGCCTGTGGAGCAGGGAGTCGCGGGTTCAAATCCCGTTGCTCGCCCCAATATTTCAGGATCAGGGGGCTTCGGCCCCCTTTTTTATTGGCGTCACGCCCGCACTGTGGTAGAATGGCGCAGGACGAGGGAACGAAATGCGTATTATCAGCGGCGAACTGCGCGGCCGGCAGTGGAAGGTGACGACGACCACCAATTTCCGGCCGACCTGCGACCGCATCCGCGAGGCTATTTTCAATATTCTCGATACGACCGTGCAGAACGTGGCGGTGGGCGATGTGTTCTGCGGCATGGGCGGGTTCGGGCTGGAAGCGCTGTCGCGCGGCGCCCGGCGCGCCTACTGGATCGACAGCGACCGGCGCGCGATGAGCGACCTCAAGCAGGTCATCAGCGACTGGGGTATCAGCGACCGCGGACGGGTGCTGGTCGGGCCGGCGGAGAAGATGCTGAAGCGTCTCCCCGCGCCCGTGCAGATCCTTTTTGCCGATCCCCCCTTTTTCTATGACAACTGGCCGCAGTTATTGCGTGTCGCGGCCGATCCGCGCGCTGTCGCTGACGACGGGTTGTTCATCGCGGAAGTGAGCTCGCGCGAAAACTTCGTTGCCGGTCCGCTGTGGCGGGTCGAAGACGAGCGGCATTACGGCGACGCGCGCGTCTGGTTCATGCGCAAGAACCGGGCGCTGGTCGATTATCCCGACGCGGAAAGTGCAGTGGCGGACGACGGTAATGGCTGAAACGGTTGCGGCCGCGCGCTGCGCGGAGTATGCGCCGGCGGCGGTGGTGGCGGCGCTCGATGCGTTGTGGCTGAAGGTCTTTCCCGACGGCGATCCGTTCCGGCCCGGCCAGTCGGTGCTGCTCAAGCCCAACCTGCTGATGGCCGCGGCGCCGGAGCGGGTGATCACCACCCACCCCGCACTGGTCGAGGCGGTGGCGCGCAAGCTGGCGGGCAAGGGGCTGCGCGTGGCGATCGGCGATTCGCCCGGGGTCGGGATCTTCACCCTGGAGCAGCTCTGGGCGACGACGGGGATGGCGGCGGCGGCGCAGGCGACCGGGGCGACGCTGGTGCCCATTGAGACGCAGGGAAGCACGCTCTATCCGGTGCGCAACGCGCAGGTGCGCGACCTGCTGATCTCCGATGTCATCCGGCAATACGACCATATCGTCAACCTGCCGAAATTCAAGACGCATTCGCTGACCATCCTCACCGGCGCGGTGAAGAACCTGTTCGGGCTGGTTCCCGGCGCGTTCAAGGCGGAGGTCCACCGCCGCGCGCCCAAGGCGCGTGACATGATGCTGGCGGTTGCGGCGCTGCGCGAGCATATCAGGCCGACGCTGACGATCATGGACGCGGTGCTCGGGATGGAGGGGGACGGCCCGAACCACGGCACGCCGGCGCCGATCGGCTACCTGCTGGCGGGGACGATGCCCGAGGCGGTCGACCTGGTCATGGCGCGCATGGCGGGGGTTGACCCGCATCAGCTTGCGTTCATCCCCGATCCGGAACTGGCAGTCACCGTGACGGGTGACGCGTTGCCCGAGCTTCCGCTGCGTTTTGCCCTGCCGCGCACCCAGCGCACGCAGGTGCTGCCGGCATGGCTGCTCAAACTGGCCTCGCAGCTCATTACCATCCAGCCGCAGTTTACCGCGCGCTGCCGCGCCTGCGGCGTCTGTGTTACGGCCTGCCCGGCGCATGCCCTGGAGCTTGCCGGTGATACGGTGGCGATCGACCGGAAGAAGTGCTTCGCCTGTTTCTGCTGCCAGGAGCTCTGCCCGCATCAGGCGATCGACTTTACGCGTTCGCTCTTCGGGCATGTCTTTTTCCGCGATTATCGGAGCGAACGCTGATCATGCTGACGATGCGGGAGCGGGGCGAGCGCGGCCTGGCGTTATGGCAGCGCTCGCGGGTTATGCCATGGCAATGACGATGCGGGTGTGGGGCGGGCGTTCCCTTACGCGCTGGCAGCGCCCGCGGACTGTGCTATGCCGATGACGATGCGGGAATGGGGCGAGCGCGGCCTGTTAAACTGGCTGCGACACACGGCGGAGCATGGCCGCGACACGGCGCTGGGGATCGGTGACGATTGCGCGATGGTCAGGATGCCGCGAGACCGGCATGCGCGCCTGCTGGCCGCCAGCGATGCGATGGTCGAAGGCGTGCATTTCCGCTTCGACTGGTCGACCCCGGCGGAGGTCGGCTGGAAACTTGCCGCGGTCAATATCTCCGATATCGCCGCCATGGGCGGCGTCCCGCGCTGGCTGACGGTCAGCGTGGCGCTGCCGGCGGCGACGCCGGTGACGACGGTCAAGGCGCTGTTCGGCGGCATCAGGAAATGCTGCCGCGCCTACGGCGTGGAACTGGTGGGCGGGGATGTGACCGGTTCACGCACCGGGGTATTCCTTGATGCTGCAATCACCGGCACCATCGATGCCCGGCGGGTGGTGCGCCGTGACGGCGCGGGTGACGGCGACATGATTGTGCTGCTGGGTGAATGCGGGCTGTCGGCATATGCGCTCGACTGCCTGCGCCGGGGAACCAGGCTGCCGGCCGCGCTGCGCCGGCGCCATTGCGCGCCGCGCCCGCTGCTGCGCGAGGGGCAGTGGTGCGCACGCTCGGGGCTGGTGAGCGCCATGACCGACCTCTCTGATTCGCTCGGCGAAGAACTGGACAATCTTATCACCGCGCACGGCAAGCGGGCACTGGTGGAACTCGGCGCGCTGCAGGACGGGCGCGGACCGCTGGCGAAGCTGCCCGAGCGGCAGCGGCTCCAGTACCAGTTCCACGGCGGCGAGGATTATGCGCTGCTGGTGACGGTGCCGGCGAAGCATTGGCCGAAGTTCAGGCGTGCGTACCCGCGACGCTATGCGCGGCCGCGGGTCGTGGGGGTCGCGGGCGGCGGTCGGGGCGGATTGGACCTGCGTCTCGACAATGAACCATGGCGCGAGGCGGGACGACACTTCGCGCATTTCAGCGCATGAAGACCATTACGCGCTCGCCGGAGGAGACGGAAGCACTGGCGGGCGACCTGGCCGCGACGCTTGCGGCTGGTGACTTGGTGCTGCTCGCCGGTGAACTGGGCGCGGGGAAAACGGAATTCGTCAAGGGTCTGGCGAAGGGGCTGGGAATTCACGGGATCATCCAGAGCCCGACCTTTGCGCTGGTGCGCGAGCATCGCGACGGCCGCGTGCCGCTGATCCATCTCGACCTGTACCGGCTGGCCGGCGGCGGCGAAGTGGAGGAGCTGGGACTGGATGAACTGCGGGCGGAGGGGATCGTGGCGGTGGAATGGCCCGAGCGCGCCGCCGCAAGCTGGACGAAGCCGCTGGTGCGCGTGGCATTGGCGTACGGCGCAGTGCCGGACGAGCGGCTGATCGAATGGCAGGTGGAACGATGACTCGCGAGGTGATGCTGGCAGTTACCGGCAGCGGCGCAGCGGTTGAATTTGCGCTGGCCGAGGCAACAGCGGTCTGCTGGTCGGAACAGATTGTGACGAAGCATGCGACGGAAGAGCTCGACGGCCTGGCGGCGCGCATGCTGGCCGCGGCGGATGCGCAGCAGCTGCGCATCGCAACCGTTGGGGTCGAGTGCGGGCCGGGCTCGTTCAGCGGCATGCGGGTGACCCTGGCGTTTGCCCGCGCCTTCGCCTGGGCGCGCCAGCTGCCGGTGCTCGGATATGACGCGCTGACGCTGCTGTATCACCAGCAGCCGGTCCCGCGCATGGTGACGGTGCTCGATGCGCGTCGCGGCGAACTGTTTGCCGCGCTCTGGCGCGACGGCAGCCGCGACGGCGACGGCATACGCTATCCGGCGGCGGAATTGGTTGCGCTGCTCCAGGGGGATGCGTGGACGGCGGCGGGGAACGGCGCGGTGCTGCTGCAGGCCGCGGGCGCGCCGGTGACGCTGGCGGCCGAACTGCAGCCGCGTGCGGCGACAATCGCCCGCCTGCATTATGCCGGGGTGCCGGCGCTGCCGCAGCCGGCGGCGCGTTATGTGCGCGGAGCGCTCTGACATGACCCGGACGCTGCGGCTGATGACCGTGGCCGACCTTGACGCGGTGCTCGCCATCGAGAATGCGGTCTTCACCTCGCCCTGGCCGCGCGACGGGTTCCTGCGCGACCTCGAAATCAATCCCTTCGCCCATTGCCATGTGCTGTGCGACGGCGCGATGATCATCGGCTATGTCGATTACTGGGTGATCCAGAATGAGGCGCACATCTCGACCGTGGCGACCCATCCCGACCATCGCCGCACGGGCGTGGCCGCGGAGCTGATGCGGTTCGGCATCGCCGACATGAAGGCGAAGGGGGTGGGCGTGATCACCCTCGAAGTGCGGCAGTCGAATCTGCCCGCGCAGGAACTGTATCGCACGCTCGGCTTCCGCACGCTCGGCCTGCGCAAGAAATACTACCAGGACAACCGCGAGGACGCGGTGGTGATGGCGCTCGACCTCAACCCGCCCGCCCCCGGCCGCCTCCGCGCATGATGAAGAAAGCATTGGCAGAAACCGGCGAAGTCCGCCTGCGGGAAAATTGTTGAGGGCTTCCGGGTTATCGCTGCCGGCGGCCGGGGCACGGGCCTGCCGGAGAAACAGGTCAATCCAATACAGGTAGAATTTCACTTTTTCACTGGCCACCGAGCGCTTACAGACGAGGAAATTGCCTGCCGCCGTCCGTTTATCAGGCGAAAGCGCTCGTCCCATAGGTACTCACCCTCTTTAATCAACGGTCAACCTGTTTGTCGAATTCATATCTCGGAATCAGTTGTAGTATTTGCCCGAACAAAGTATGATTATTAATCATAGCTTGGTTTTCCCTGTTTACCGACGTCGTCGGCGTGGTTTTGGATACTGGTGAAACCATTATAGGGAGTTAATCAGGCTATTTCAAGTTGCTAATTTGGACAGGAGTGATGCTCCACCATGGTTGAGATATGAAGAAGGGGTGTTGGATAGCAACAGTATCAATTATTCTCATTCTTGGAGTGATATCGGGGCTTGTGTACATTATGGTTGTGGGAACGAAAACAAATGTCCCACCTATTACTGTTATCGTGACCGATGATGTAAATAATCATCCTGTACAAGATGTATTGGTTTTAGCAAATTACAGCTTTGTGGAACTGGATGGTGGCGTATATAAGACAAAGGCTATTGTGGCACTGACTGACAGCAGTGGCGCCGTGACACTTGATTTGCCAACAATAGTCGACAATATATTTCAAGATAATTTTAACGGGCTCACATTACGAGTTGTACATCCGCGAACCAGTGAGGACAACAGGGGTTTGGGTACATATGAGTTTCTTGAACTTTCTGAGCTGCAGACGTTGACAAGCCCGATACGCTTTCGTCGAACTGATATAGAGCGATTGCCCGCGATGCCAGAGGAACTGCCAGAGGAACTGCGGTCAGGTGTATCTTCGTTGGAGTTACTTGGTGGCGCAGTCCAGCAATTACCAGAGTATAACGTAAATATGTCGCGTATCAATCGGGCGGTTGATACGATGAGCTACATTGTGTTTTTCCGCTCCAACTTAGAGCGTATCTGTGACACACCCTATACGAATATTGTCGCACAGAATACAAAAATAGGTTTGGCTCGTACAGTGGTCTCCCCAGGACAGGTAAAATATTGGATTGAAGAGGTCAGTCGCAAGCTTGAGATTCCTGCGCAACCGGGTACAGAACCAATGAAATCAGAAACCACGGCGGCTAGCTTCGCGCGATGGCGGGCGCAGACAACAACAGCGCCCGCTGCGCGCTAATCGTTATGCCGAATGTTTGCCGAATTGATGAGATAGAATCAGATCGTGACAAGTTGCGTTCAACGTGATTTGTGGTATAATTGGGATGTGAGGTGAACCTAATGAAGAAAAGTACAATGAAAACCCCGTTGGCGCAAGTTGAGCGGGCTATCCGCCAATTTAGCCCGGCACAGCAGCGCAAACTTTTGGTCAAACTTCCCCGGCTTCTTAAGTTAACTCCGGATGATTTTGCCGCGCTGCGCGCGGCAGAACCTGCATTTGCCTTCTGGAATAATTCCGCCGATTCAGTATATGATTCACTATAGTCCGGGTGATGTAGTCCTCATTAATTTCCCTTTCACTGATTTAACCGGCATAAAACAGCGACCGGTCGTTGTCATTTCCCAGACCTGGTTCAACAAACGATCAACAGATATAATTGTCGCCGCAATAACATCCAAACTTCCAACACGTTACCTCGCCAGTGATTGCGTTCTTTCGGCCACCGAGCAACTTGCTGCGGGTTTACCCAAACGCTCAATGGTACGGTTAGGCAAAATTGTCACCTTAGACAAGCGGCTGATCCGTAAGAAACTCGGGACGATATCTCCAGAAACGCTCGCGAAATTCCGGATCATTTTGCTGAATCTGCACATCTGATTGATGCGCCAACCAACCGGCATGACTTCGCGCCGCTGCTGGCGCTGACGGCGGCGAGCAGAGCGCTACTCGTTAGGCAGAAATCGAATCAGCCAAAATCGAAGCCGAGGTATCTCTCATGAAATGTTCGATTTGCAGCCGCACGCTGAACGACCCGAATGATAAGCTCTCAGGTGATTGTGGCGGCGATTGCTGGGGCTGCATCGGTGAGATCGAAGCAGAAGCAGGCTGGGAACCTTCACTAACAATGGTGCGAAAAGAATTCGCCGCTGGTCTGCGACCTGGCTGGCAGGATCCAGACCCAACATCATTCCATTCGAATAAATGAAGAAAGAGCCGAACCAGTCGCTGCAGCCAACGCCAGGCTAAACTGCTGCCATGGATTACCAACGCGGTGACTGAAGGATTGAATCGTAAAGCGAAGGTGCTCAGCCAGCGGGTCTATGGATTTCGCACGTCAGAGAACTACGGACTCGCGCTGATGCATGTGATGGGAGATCCGACATTGCCTCCAATCACCCGCTGATTCTTGTGAGGAGCCGATAAATGATCCGGTTTGACAGTTGAAGTGCGTTTGCCCGGTCTGCGATCAAGGATCATCGCTGATATTTTCGACATGCAAATCTTGTGGTAACATTCTGATCATTTGTGCAGAAGAAGGCACCGTCTTTCCTGAGCCATATCAAATATCGACAGATGAGACATATAGCGGCAAGAGTTGCCCGGTATGTGGCAACTGCGCAGAGACCAGAATTGAATCAATGGAGTGCCAGGCCATTCCGCTGACGCGATCATTGCCGGCCGACAGGTTGACAAAACGAACATACAAAAGTTGACGTTCGGTTGACGTTGTGATAGAATGCCGGTATGGTTACCCGGGAAAAGATCATGCATCTCCTGATGCGCAAGGGACCGCAATCAGGTGCGCAACTTGCGGCAGCGTTTGGTGTGACGCGGCAGGCGCTGCACAAGCATCTGGCCGGGATGGTTCTGGCCGGGCAGGTGGTCCGCAGCGGTTCGACGCGATCAGCCCGGTATGTGCTGCCGGGCAACGATTCATCGGTGATCAGCGTAAACCGGACGTTCACCCTTGCTGGCCTGGAGGAGGACAGCGTTTTTGCGCGATTCGACCAGTCGCTCGGGCTGGCGCGACGGTTGACTGCCGCCGCCTATGAAAGCGTCAGGTTTGCTTTCACGGAACTGCTCAATAACGCCATCGACCATTCCCGCGGCGACCGCTGCACGGTGTCGTTCCGCCTCGATGACAGCATCTGCCGGTTCGTTATTCGCGACCGCGGGATCGGCCTGTTCCACTCGGTGCGGGAAAAATTCACCCTGACGGATGAAGCGGCAGCCGCGCTCGAAATCCTGAAAGGCAAGACAACGACCTGGGCGGAACGACATACGGGGCAGGGCATCTTTTTCTCCGCGCGCGCCGGTGAGCGGGCGGAATTTCGTTCCCATCGGTTGGCGCTGGTCTTCGACAACCGCCGGCATGATATTGCCCTCACCGATATCCGCCCGCAGCTGACCGGCACCGAAGTGCACTTCACCGTGCTCTGTGCGACGCGACGCTCGCTGCAGCAGCTCTTCCACCAATTCGCCCCGGAAGAATTCAATTATGAGTTCGCCCGCAGCGAAGTGCGCGTACGCCTGTATCAGAAGGATTTTGTTTCGCGGTCCGAGGCGCGCCGCCTGGTGACCGGGCTCGACCGGTTCCGCACCGTGACCCTCGATTTCTCCGGGGTGCACTCGCTTGGGCAGGGTTTTGCCGACGAGGTATTCCGCGTATTCCTGCAGCGCCAACCCGAACTGCGTCTGCAATTGGTCAATGCCGGGGCGGCCGTGCGGGCAATGGCTGAAGGCGCGGTTGACGAAAAGGACCGCATGCGGTTGACGTTTGGCTGACGAGACATCCCGGGAGGGCAGGCCTGCTCTGCGGCAACAATATCCGCTGCTGGCGTGTCGCCGGCAAACGCCGCGCCTGCGGGCTGGCCGGGCGGGGAAGAGCGCGGGCGCGCTATGCCGGGCTCGTCATTCTCGACCAATCGGAATCGATCTGCGCGTCAATCGTCATATCGTCCGACGTGTCAAACCGTCGTGGAGAAACGCCGCTCATGGCAATGCTTGCAGCGGGCGGTGCTATGGACGAAGTTCGACTAAGATGCCGCGCGCGGAACTGCCGGTGTACGGCGCCGCGCTGCACGCGCTCTGCCGTGCGTACGGCGTGCTGTTTATCAGCAACGACGACCCGGCTCTGGCACTCGGCCTCGATGCCGGCGGGGCGCACCTTGGTCAGGAGGACGCGGCTGGAACTGCAACTGCTGCGCCACGCGTCCTGCGACTGCGGTGAATTGCGCGGTCGCACGGCGCGTCCCGGGACGACAAACGGCGGTGCGGCTCTTCCCATACGCACCCGTTGCAGTACCAGGAACGATACAATGACGACGAATAGTGCAAAACAATGCAAACGGTGGTATAATGGTTGTATCTATGCCGCGAATAACAGCGATCAAGCGTATCGATGCGCGCGGGATACATGCACGTTGGTCGGAGACGGCGGAGGGGCGCAGCCCGACGGTGTGTGCTGTTTGGAAATCGGCGATGTATCGATTGTCGTGCGCTGCGTCGGCGACGGGGGATGCTCCCGGCGGTGCTCACCGTGGCATTGGCATGCAGCGAGGCGCGGGCCGCGGTGCTCACTCATGCGGACTGGCGATGCGGCAGGGGGATGGGGTTCAAGTGGCAACGCTGCCGGTATCCTTACGACAGTATTGCGTGTGGATGCCCGGCAATGGCATGAGAGGTACGAAAGGGGAGCGCGCTCATGGATAAATGGATAACCCCTGACGTCTATTTGAGCATGATTCGCCGATGGTGGCCGGTGGCGGTTGTTATCGCGGCAACGATATGCTCTGTCATAATGCATTATTTGATATTGATGTATGTCATGGGCACACTTGGTCAATCGCTGTACGGGGTTATCCTCGCAATAGCCGCGTATAGTATGACGATACTTATTGCCGTCAAGCGGCTGATTCGTCGGCAGAAACGCGCGTTGTCTTTATTGGTGATATTGGTGCTGATGGCCGTAGTATCTGTTGCCGTGTGGATATATATTGTCATTGATGAAGGGGAATATGGACATTATTATGGCAGATTGAGCGACAGTAGCATTGGCGAAAAAGTGCCGAAACATTCGAACTGGCATTGGCAGATGGACGCGGATTGTACGCCGTCTATTGCAGCGAATGCGATTCCGGATCGACCAGAGACGACCGCGATTCATGTCCGACCATTCCCTGAGTTTGCCGAAGGTGACAGGGATATTCTGCTTCGACATTTGGCGACGAGCCCCCGCTGGTGCCTGAAAAAAATCGATACACAGTGGTTGGCGCAACGGCGCTATTACAGTAATTCGGATTTGTGCTATGCATTCGATTCAGATTTGCTGGTTAGATTTCCCGTTCCACATGTCAGATTAAGTGCCAGCATTTCTATCGCTGCGAATGAGTTGCCAAACGAGGAAGGTGATATAAGATATAAGAGCGACAACATGACGATGGCTGATGCACGTGTGGATGGCATTTACCAAACGCCAGCGTATCAATGGGGCAATAGCTATAATTCGATGTTCGTTCTGGCGGCAACTGGTTATTATATTAGTATTTATGAGCAGGGACCGAATCCTGCGCGGATGTATACCCAGACGGAGGTTGATGCTGTTCGTGCTGAACTTGTTGCTCTGCAACGATCGTATATGGCTCACAACAGGGGATTTGACCCGGCACTGATGCCGTCGCGTGCCATACGAACGGGGCGACCAGAGATGCAGATTTGGCCAACGGTTGGTTGGGGTGGTTATTATCATGTGAGCGCGTTTATTAATCCCGGAGCGCCAGGACATGTATATGTAAAGACATACGGCGCAAGTTACAATGTACCATTATCCGCGCATCCTTCACGGGGGCAGGAAATCACCGGATGGTCATCTGATCCGCAACAGTTGTTTTATTATCAATCAGAAGTGTGTATCGATGAAGGAGGTCGGCAATATGCTTATCCTGTACGTTTTGAGCTGTGGTTCAAACCGGATGATACAACTATGCGAGAATACAAATTGGTGGAACGAGTATACAGGATATATGGAGCCGATGCCCCGTAATCTGTTGCAGATGGCCGCCGTTTGACGGAACAGGTGCAGGCGAGGGTATATAGCAGCAGAACGGGGAGCTCCGGAAGGGGCTGAGAGTTCCGCAGACGCGGATGACCCGACGAACCTGATCCCGGTAATGCGGGCGCAGGGAGCAGCGCAATGCCGCACCTGCGACGGTGCCGTGCGCCACGGCGGCCTGCTGGTCGGAACAGATCGTGACGAAGCATGCGACGGAAGAGCTCGACGGCTTGGCGGCGCGCAGGCTGGCCGCGGCGGACGCGCAGCAGCTGCGCATCGCGGAGGAACGATCGGTGCGATTTATGGGGAGCAAATGAAAGGAACCGGACATACGATTTGGACCAGACGGCTGAGCAAACGCGAGCATATCCTGTGTGTCGGCATCCTTGCACTGGTGGTGATTGGTGCGGACTGCCTGCTTGCTGATGAACCGAGCATCGAGCTTCTCATTCCCGGCTTGCAGGCCAAACGGGAATTTGCGGTAGCGAAACTTCAAAGCATGCTGGGGCTTCATCAGCATCTGCCCGCAGCGCTTGCGACCGCAGTGCTGAATGGCGATACTGACGGAATCCGGCACATACTTGACCGGGGTGTTTCGATAAACGCAGCCGATGAAAACGGCATTACCCCGGTCATGCTGAGTGCGGCTGCGGGCAATGCGGGGGCGTTCCGCCTCCTGGTTGCGCTGGGCGCTGATACGATGGCGAAAAGTGCGCATGGCAACAGCGTGATGATGTTGGCAATCTTCGGAATGAATGACCATATCGTTGAGTATTTGCTTGGCCACAACGGGAGTGTTGCAGGCAACTCCGCGGGTTTCACCCCGCTGATGGCGGCGACATTCATCGGGCGAGACGACTGGGCGCAACGGCTTCTCGCCCGCGGGGCGAGTGTCAATGATACTGACTATTCGGGTCACACGGCGATGATGATCGCTTGTGCGCAATTGCGGTTCGGCGAATGGAGTACATTGCGAAACGGGAAAGAGAGCATGCACTATCTGCCGGGTAGCGCGTATCTTCATAACATGTTGGGGCCGGACTATCGGTATGTTGCCGTAAGAAAAGTAGAACGGGCATATGAACGACGTGATCGTCGGAGAATTATCGATGTCCTCCTGGCTGCCGGGGCGACGCTCGATCCCCAAACCGACAATGGTGAAACTGCACTGATGAGCGCGGTGCGGCACAGCACTATCGAAGAGGTTGGGCGATTGCTCAACGCAGGCGCTTTCGTAGACCAGCGCGATCGGATGGGACGCACGGCATTGTGGCATCTTGTTGATGCGTGGCAGCGTTTGGATGAGGACAGCGGAATTGAAAAACTGAATATGCTGCTGGCATATCGTGCTGATATCAATGCGGCTGATAATGACGGGAACACAGTCATGTGGGCGGCGGTCATGCAGCATGACCAACAACTTATCCGGCGATTATTCAGTGCCGGCGCCCGCAGCGACGTGTCAAATCGTCGTGGCGAAACGCCGCTCATGGCAATGCTTGCAGCGGGCGGCGATATGGACGAAGTTCGAATATTGATTGAGCAGGGTGCCGACGTTACCGCACGCGACAAGGCCGGCACAAGCGTGGTTTTTGCATTTTTGCAGGCGATCGTTCGCAATCAGTATTCCCCCGGCGAACCTCATCCGATGCACTGGAGTAATGATGAAGAACAATTGGTGCGCTTGCTGTGCGCACGGGGCGCTGATCTTACCGTAGCTGACAACAGCGGTGAAACGCCGCTCGGATGGGCGGCCAACAACGGCTATCGCAGCATGGTTCGGGTGATTCTTGAGAATATCAACCATATGCGCGGTCGCGAATGCAGTGCGGCATCATTGCCGTAGACTGTGATGCGCACATGTCGAACAGCACAGGGAACGATAATGAAACTGCATGCACGACGGCAACGCTGTTTCAGGAGCATGATGACGGTTTTGGCGGCAGTCGCGTCTGCGGCGATGCTTTGGGCTTGCGGTGTGGCGTCGGTGATGACCCCGGAACCGACGGTTGCCACGCGGGCGGATATTATCGGCACCTGGTCGCAAACAATAACTGCCGGCACGTCACAGGCGCATGGCGCGAATCTGCCTGATTACACGCTGACCATGGAATTGCGTGACGACGGGATCTTTGTGCAGACAATCAACGCGACTGTTGCCGGCATATCAGCGCATACCACCGGCAGATGGCGCCGCAGCGGCGAGCATATTCTGCTGGACGGCCTGCTGATGGAAGGCGGTTCCGGCAATGCTCCCTGGCACAAAACAAATACCGCATGGTGGATGACGAAATCCGAGTTGCCCGGCCAGCAGTTGAGCCTGTATGGAGGCTTGTGGACTGACGCCGATGTCTGGGTGCAATTCTCCCGCGTCAGTGCGACCTGCAGCTCGGGCAACCGGCGCGAGCAGCGAAACAATAATCGCTGCCAAGCGAACAGCAGCGACAATGATGAGCAGGAAGAGTAATCGGCGCGGGTTTCTGGTGATGTTGCACCGCAGAGCCGCACATGCCTGCGGCGCGAATCGTGACTGGTATGCGGCAGGTTTGCGCGTTGTGTTCGCTGGACGGAACCGGTTTGCCTGCCCGCCGGCGCTATGCTACTGTGGCGCACGACCGCAGGAACGCGAGAATAACGGGCGGTACTGAACGGACGCTGCGGCAGTGCGCCGTGCCAAGGGGAAAACAATGATCACGATGGGCAAGTTGTTTCTGGTGTTGGCGGGCGCACTTGTACTCGGACCTGCCCTCTGCTGGGCCGGCGAGCCAGCACCTGCCGGCGACTGGAGCGGGGTTTATCTGGGTGTCAATGTGGGCTGGGACGGTGCTGCCCCCCGCTCCATCACGACGACCGACTACGATGCAAACAAATATCTCAACGTGCCATCCGACCAGGAAGATGTTGGGTCGCTGGGCAATCAGCAGCTCACCTCGGACAATTTCACGGGGGGCGGACAGGTCGGCTGCAACTGGCAGGCGGGCGACTGGGTGGTGGGAGTCGAAACTGATTTTAACGTCTTCAACACGCACGAGTCGGTCACCCGTGCGAAAAAGTACGTTTCAGCTCCGACGGCGACCCTGACCCTGAGTTCCACGGTTACGACGGACTGGTTGTGGACGCTGCGGCCGCGCGTCGGCTATGTCATAGCGGATCGCTGGCTGATCTACGGGACCGGCGGGCTGACGGTGACGGAACTGGAAGCGGACTTCACGCTGGCCGATGATTATGCCGCGGTGCTGAGTAATGCCTACGAGCATCAGAACATCTCCAAGACCAGAACGGGATGGGCCGCGGGCGGCGGGGTTGAAGTGGCACTCGACCGGAACTGGTCAGTCCGCAGCGAATACCTGTATGCGGATCTGGGCACCGTCAAGGGCGAAGCTACCGACCTGTTTACCACCGGCGGCTATCAATCGAACACCTTTCAGCGCAGCATGGAGTTCACGACGCAGATAGCGCGTGTCAGTCTCAACTATAAGTTCTGATTTTACCCGCTGCGCCGGGGGGCTGAGGGAGGGCCGCATTTCCGCGCGACCTGACGCGACGCCGGTATGTGCCCGCGCACCGGTCCGGGCGTGACCTGCCGGTTGACGCAGGGCATGCCGGCAGGGTATATAGCAGCAGAACGGGGAGCTCCGGAAGGGGCTGAGAGTTCCGCAGACGCGGATGACCCGACGAACCTGATCCCGGTAATGCGGGCGTAGGGAGCAAGCGCATGTTTCGTTCAGCCAGGTGCCGCGCGCCACGGCGATGATGCCGGACGCGGGCATCTATCTCATCCTCACCCGTTCCGCCCGTTCCGATCGCGATCCATTGCTGATTGCGCGGCAGGCCATTGCCGGCGGGACCGCTGCCATCCAACTGCGGGAAAAGCAGCTGCCGCGCGCGGAACTGCCGGCGTACGGCGCCGCGCTGCGCGCGCTCTGCCGCGCACACGGCGTGCGGTTCATCGTCAACGACGACCCGGAACTGGCGCTCGACCTTGACGCCGATGGGGTGCATCTCGGCCAGGAGGACGCGGCGCGGCTGGGGCTGGCGGCGGTGCGGCGACGGATCGGGCCGCGGCGGATCATCGGCCTCTCCACGCACACCTTGCCGCAGCTCATGGCGGCGCAGCTGCTCCCCGTCGATTATGCGGCGTTCGGTCCGCTCTTTCCCACCACGGCCAAACCCTATCATATTGGCACCGGCGACATTCCGCGGGTGCTGGCGGCATCGCGCAAGCCCGTGGTGTTCATCGGCGGCATCGACCTGGCCAATGCCCCGCAACTGGCGGTGCTGGGCTGCCGCTGGCTGGCGGTCATCCGCGCCATCATGCAGGCGGACGATGTGACTGACGCCACGCGCCAGCTGGCGGCGCTGGTGTGCCCGGCCGCCGCGGACGGTACGACGGCAGAACCGGCTGACCGACGATGATTGCCGCTGACCGACGCTGCCGCCATCGCTCCCCCGCCCATTCCGCCGACAAGCAGGCACGGTCGGTATTTTGGCGGCGAGCTCAAAGATCCGCGGAGGGACTGATGCCGCTGATGATCCGCGTTGGCGCACGCATGCCCCGCCCAGGGGGCGGGGGCCGACCGACGGACCGGTGTTGCCAACCAGCCAATACGCTGCCGCACGCGGCAGAACGCAACGGAGGAAGAGTATGCAGCAGCAACTTGACGAAGTGGTTATCACCCGGGCGATCATCGATTCGTTCACGGGCAAACTGCGCGCGGCCTGCGAACTGGACGCGGCCATCTGCGGCGCCGGCCCGTCGGGGCTGGTGGCGGCGACGCTGCTCGCCCGGGCGGGGCGGAAGGTGGCGGTTTTCGAGTCGAAACTGGCGCCCGGCGGCGGGATGTGGGGGGGCGGGATGATGTTCAACGACATCGTCGTGCAGCGGGCGGCGCGCGAACTGCTGGCAGGGTTCGGCGTGCGGCTGCGGGAGCAGGCGCGCGGCTATTTCGTGGCGGACGCGGTCGAAGCGTCGGCGGCGCTGGTCTATCACGCGGTGCACAGTGGGGCGTTGCTGTTCAACTGCGTCTCCGTCGCTGATGTCATGGTGCGGCGCGGCCGGGTCGGCGGGCTGGTGCTCAACTGGACGCCGGTCGAACGTCTCGGCATGCACGTCGATCCGCTGATCGTGCGCGCGCGGGTGGTGGCGGACAGCACGGGGCATCCGGCGTCGATCTGCTCGCTACTGGCGAAGAAGAACGGGGTGCGGCTGCGCAGCGCCACGGGCGGGGTGATCGGCGAACGGTCGCTCGATGCGACCCGGGGCGAGGCGGCGGTGGTGCGCAATACCCGCGCGGTCTATCCCGGCCTGTACGTCAGCGGCATGGCGGCGAACGCGGTGGCGGGCGCCGCGCGCATGGGTCCGGTCTTCGGGGGGATGCTGCTCAGCGGGCAGAAACTGGCGCAGCTGATGCTGCGCCACCAGTAATTGGGGACGGAGCATAACATATTAACTTTTGCAGCGAAGCTGGCACGGGCAGATTGGGGAAAAAGCGCGGAAATTCGCCCGCAGGCGGGCTGGTGCAGCGTCGTCGCGTTTTTTGCGCCTGGCCCACCCGCTCCGCGGAAGAAGATGGCAACCGGCAACCGGCTGAACGGCGATGGTGCAGGAAAATAGCGATACAAAAACCCGGCAGGGTTTGATCGTGGCAGCGGCTACTTGCACCTCGCCGCCCAATATGTTATATCCCGCCTGAAGTTAATGGGGGTCCGGGGATGTTGTGTCTCCGGACGAAGGGGAAACGAATATGGGCGGAAGGTGTGCCGCGCGGGTAGTGGGCATGTTGTGTGCCCTGCTCCTGATGCTGCCGGCGGCGGCGGTGTGGGCGGAACCCGGGAACGGGTTTGCGCAGATGGCGTAGTAGGTGCGGGAGCAGGTGGCGGTTGCAGGGGTTACGGTGTCGGTGGTGGTGCGCGATCTGCAGCGCGGCGATGCGGTGTACGAGCGCAAGGATGTGATCATGCCGGCGGCCAGCATCATCAAGGTGCCAATCATGGTCGCGGTTTTCAGCGGCATCGACCGCGGCGAACTGACCCTGACGGACACGCTGGTCCTGCGCGAGCAGGACAAGGCGGACGGGTCCGGCATCCTGCGCTACTGCACCACCGGGTCGGTATGGTCGGTTTATGAGCTGCTGCGGCTGATGATCGACAAGAGCGACAACACCGCGACGGACATGCTGATTGCGCGGCTGGGGCAGGAGCGGATCAACGCGCGGATGCGCGAGCTGGGACTGACGGCAACGCGCGTGCGGCGGCGGATCCTCGATTACGATGCCATCGGGCGCGGGGTCGAGAACACGACCACCGCGTACGAGATCTCGCGGCTGCTGGAGCTGATTTACCGCGGGCAGGCGGCAGCGCCCGATTCCTGCCGGCGGATGATGGACATCCTGCTGCTGCAGGAGTACAATGACCGTATCCCGCGCTTTCTGTTTGATGGGGTGTGGGTGGTGCATAAGACGGGCATGATGGACAACCTG
>CAZFBR010000044.1:0-19565 GCA_964517215.1 uncultured bacterium | reverse complement strand
AATCTGTTGGCGCTGAATGCGGCGGTTGAAGCGGCGCGGGCGGGCGAGCACGGCAAGGGCTTCGCGGTGGTGGCGGAGGAAGTGCGCAACCTGGCGCAGCGGGCGGCGACGGCGGCGCGCGACACGGGCGGACTGATTGAAACGGCGGTGACCAAGGTCAACGAGGGGTTGGGCAAGGTCAACGGGGTGGCGGACGGGCTGCAGGCCATCACCAGCAACGCGCAGAAGGTGGCGAACCTGGTCGAGGAGATTGCCAACGCCTCGCGCGAGCAGGCGCAGGGGATCAACCAGATCAACGCCGCGGTTGGCGAAATGGACAAGGTGACGCAGAGCGTGGCGGCCAATGCCGAGGAAAGCGCCTCGGCGGCGGAGGAAATGGCGAGCCAGGCGGTGGCGGTGCGTGAAACCGTGCAGACGCTGGTGGCGCTGGTCGAGGGGAAGGCGATGGAGGTGTCAGCGGCAACGCTGAATCCGGCGCCGAGAGCCAAGGCAAAACCGGCGGCGGCGAAAGCGAAACGGCCGCAGCCGGCGGCCAAACGGCCATCGCCCAAGGAAGTGATTCCGCTGGATGACGAGAACTTCAAGGAATTCTAAGATGCGCGCATCAGGGCGGCGTCCGGTGACGGGCGCCGCCTTGCTGTCGGCGGCGGGTGCCGCGCGGGCGGACCGTGGCTGAAGGGGCGGTGCCGGCGCCGGCGCCCGGGGTCCCGGTCAGGTTCATCCTGCCCGGGGAATCACAGGTGAGCTGGTCGCCCTGCCGGTTTACGACGGTGCTGGGGTCCTGTGTGTCGGTGACCCTGTTCAACCGCCGGTTCGATTTCGGCGGCATGAACCATTACATGCTCCCCGACCTGCCCGGCCACCGGCAGGTGAGCGAAGACGACAGCGGTGCGCTCAAGTACGGCACGATGGCGATCCCCGCCCTGATCAACGGCATGCTGGCGTTCGATCCTGACCCGACCCAGCTCACGGCGAAGCTGTTCGGCGGTGGCGCGGTGGTGAGCAGCATCCGCGATTCGCATATCGGCGACGAAAATGTGGCCATCGCCCGCGACATGCTTGCCTCCTACCGGATCCCGGTGATCAGCGAGAGTGTCGGGCACCGGCACGGGCTGAAGGTGTTGTTCGACAGCAACTGCAACCGGGTTTTCGTGCGACCGGTGCGCAAGTCGGAACTGGTCGAGACGGGGAAAACGACGGCTGCCGGGAAGCGGCTGCTGCTCATCAGTGACGACCGCAAGCTGGGCAGGGAGTTGTGCGAGTGGCTGGCCGGCCGTCCGGCCAACCACCGGGTGGCGCAGGCGGAGACGCTCTTCACCGCCCGCACCCTGCTGCAGAAGGACCGGTTTGATTATCTCATCATCGATACGGGTCTGCCGCATCTCGATCTGGTGCGGTTCGCCGCCAACCCGGGCCCGCTCAATCGCGACAGCGGCCTGATCCTGCTGCTGCGCCCGGGCGCCGACCTGCCGGTGGGCATCGACAACATCCAGGCCATGCTGGAAACCGAGCAGATGTTCGCCAGCGGCGTGGACGAGGTCGGCACGCGCAGCCTGCCCTTCCTTTAGCGACACGGCTCACAAGTTATCTGCGCGGGTGTGAATGCAGGATGCCGGCCGGACGGCGGTGGTTTGCCTTGCCGGGGACGGGCGACCGGGAAACGGCGTCGCTGCGGCGCATGCTGCTGAAGCGCGGGCGCTGACGGCGCCGGCGGCGGACGGGAGCGCGGCTATTCGGCGCGCAGGGCGAGAATGGTGAAATCGTCCTCGAACCGGGTGGTGCCGGTGAAGCCGGTGACGCGCGTGTGGAGCTCACGCACCAGCTCGGCCGGGGGCAGGGCACGACGTTCGCTGATCCAGCGCTGCAGGGTTTCCGGTCCGAGCATGGTGTGCCCGGGACTGAGCGCCTCGCTGACGCCGTCGGTGTAGAGGAGCAGGGTGTCGCCGGGGGCCAGGGTCAGCTCCTGGTCGGTGTAGCTGATGTCGCCCATCTCGTCGGGAGCAAACATCCCCGGGGGTGTTCCCCCGTCGGTGTATTCGCTGATGGCGCCGTGCGCCGGCAACAGCAGCAGCGGTTCCTGGCTGCCGCGGGCGAACCGTATGGTGCGGCTGCCGGCGGTCAGTTCGAGGTAGGTGGCGCAGGCAAAGTGGCTTTCGGGGAAGTCAGTGGCCAGCCGGCGATTGAGCTCGGTCATGCCCGCGGCCGGGGTGGCGGCGGTGCGGAAGATCTCGGCGGCGGTGGATTTGAACAGCATGGTGAGCAGCGCGGCGGCGACACCGTGTCCGGCGATGTCGGCGACCATGATGCCGAGCCGGCCGTTCCGCCCGGATTCGCCCGGATAAAAGTCGATCAGGTCGCCGCCGATCGCCAGCGAGGGATACAGCGCCATGCCGAAGGTGAAGCCGGGAAACTGCGGCACTGTGGCGGGAAAGCTGTGCTGCTGGATGGCGCGGGCGGTTTTCAGCTCTTCCTGCATCAGCGCATCGCGCTGGCGCAGTTCTTCCAGATAGCGTTTGTTGTCCTGCTCAAGCCGGGCGAGGCGCAGCACCCGGGTCAGCACTTCGTCGAGCCGTTCCGGGGTGAATGGCTTGGTGAGGTAATCCGCTGCGCCCGCATGAATGGCGGCGAGCGCGGTGGACAAATCGTTGGCACCGGTGAGCATGACCACCGGCACCGGCAGGGCGCGGCGGCTGATTTCCCGCAACAGGGCCATGCCGTCCGTGTCCGGCATGTTGAGGTCGGTGATGATGAGAGCGGGCACCGTATGCTCCAGTGCCGCCAGCAGGTCTGCGGCGTCACGAAAGAGCTGCGGCCGGTGCCCCTGTGTGCGCAGCAGATGCTCCAGCAGGGTCAGGATAATGGGATCATCATCGACGGCAAAGATCGTGGCGGGAGCGCTCGCGGCTCCGCCGGCAGTCGTGGTCGGGACGGTCATGCGACGAGCACCAGGCCGAGCAGATTGCCGCCGGGGATCTCCGCCGCAGCGGCGTCACTGCCGATCGGGTGCATCTCCCAGCCGAGCCCGGCCGCCAGCCGGAAGGCGTCAATGCCCACCGCCTCGAGCGACGGGCGCGCCTTCAGTGCGCGGCGGCATTTGGTTCCCGCCAGCACGGCGCACGGCTGCGTGCCGCAGAAGGTGCTGCGGCAGCTCCCGGCGCCGAACCCGACTGCCAGATAGTGCCCGTCGTAAAAGGCGGCGCTTTCGACCCGGTCGACGATGGCAAAGAGCGCCTGATAGGCCGCCACCCGTTCGGCGATCGTCGCCCGGTCGCGCACGATGACCGCGGCCGGCACTGCCAGGCGCAGGGCAACGGCGTGGCGATATTGCGCGACGATGCCGCGCATGCGGTCCTGGGCCGGGGCGTGCGGCGGGCAGTTGGCGCAGGTGTTGTAGCTGAAGCATTTGGGCACGCAGCATTTCAGCGTGACGCGCTCATCGACGACGACCTCGGCCGCGGCCATGGGCCGGGCGTCGCTGGCGCCCAGTTCGCGGGCCAGCACGCAATAGCGCGCGCAATCGGCGGCGGCGGTGTCGCCGCGGCCGCCGAGCGGCGCGATGCGGCGGGGCACGGTCAGCGGCGCCGCTTCCCGGCGGTGGCGCAGATCGCCAGCGCCTCATCGACGGTGGCGCCGTCGTGGATCACCGCGGCGACGGCGCGGACGATGGCGGCCGGGTCGCGATGCTGGAAGATGTTGCGCCCGATGGAAAGCCCCGCCGCGCCCGCGGCGCAGGCGTCGCGCACCACGGTGAGCAGTTCACGGTCGGTTTCCATTTTCTCGCCGCCGGCGATGATCACCGGGGCGGGACAGCCGTCGATGACCTCGGCGAAACTTTCGGGCGAGCCGGTGTAGTTGGTTTTGATCAGGTCGGCGCCCAGCTCCGCGCCGACGCGCGCCGCATGCTTGACCACTTTGACGTCGGTTTCCTTCTTGATCTTCGGGCCGCGCGGGTACATCATGGCGATGAGCGGCATCCCCCACTCCATGCATTCCTCGGCGACCAGGCCGAAGTCGCGCAGCATTTCCTTCTCGTCGCCGGCGCCGATATTGATGTGGATGCTGACCGCATCGGCGCCCATCTTGACCGCCCGGGTCACGCCGTTGACCAGGACCTTGGCGGTCGGGTCGGGCGCGAGCGTGGTGCTGGCGGAGAGGTGGAGGATGAGCCCGATATCCTTGCCGCTCCGGCGGTGGCCGTAGAGCGGCAGGCCGAGGTGGCCGAGCACGGCGTTGGCGCCCCCCTCGGCGACCGCGTCGACGGTGGCGGCGAGGTCGATCAGCCCGGGGATGGGGCCGACCGTGACGCCATGGTCGAGCGGGACGATGATGGTCTTGCGGTTGCTGCGGTTCATGATGCGTTCCAGCCGGATGTGCTTGCCCAGTTGCATGGGGATTCTCCTGTCGCTTCAGTTGCCGTAATTATACTCGAATTGCCGGTGTTCGGCAATGCACGGCCCGCCCGCAACGGTGGCGGATGACCCGCGGCCGGACCGGCGGGGTGCGGCCTTGACCTGTGCTCCGGTTGCGGGTACACTGCGGGCATGGCAGCGAATCCGATAGTGGCCATTGTCAGCCCGCAGTTGCGGCGCGATCTGCACGATCCGCTGCGGTTCTTTTCCCGGTTGACGGTGCACCATTTTTATCATGAAGCCCTGGGCGACGTTGGCGCGGACGATTGGCACGGGCGGGAACACCGCTATGCCGGGGCGTATGACCTGCTGCGCCAGCTGCGCGAACTCAGGCCGGCGCTGGTGCAGGGATGCGAGCCGACCTGGTTTCCACCGTCGCTCCCGGTCTGTCTTGCCACCGCGCAGCTGGCGGTGGCGGGGGTGCCGCTCTTTTTTCCCGTGCTGGAGAACCGGCCGCTGGCGGAGAAATTCGGCGCGGTGGGGGGAAAGCTGATGGCGGGCTACCTGCGCTGGTACGCCGCCCGGGCCCAGTTGGTTTATGCGGTCAATGCCGGCGCGGCGCAGCTGCTGCGCGACGCGGGGGTGCCGGCGGCGAAGGTTCGACAGCGGCTGTACGGCACCTGGGGGGTTGATCTGCGCGAATTCAGCCCGACCTGCGGCCAGCGGAGTGATTACATACTGTTTGTTGGCCGTCTCGAAGAGGAGAAGGGGATTCACTATCTGCTGGAGGCGTTTGCGCGGGTGCGGCGGGAACTCCCGCATTTGCGGCTGCTGCTCGCGGGCGATGGTCCGCTGCGCGATGTCATTGCGCGTTTTCGTGCCCGGCATGCGCTGGCTGATGCTGTGGTGCTGCTGGGTATGCTTCCCAACCGCGAGATGCCCGGTCTGTTCCAGAACGCGCTGGCGACGTGCGTCCCGTCCATTACCATGCGTGGTTGGGCGGAGCAGGTGGGCATGGCCAATCTGCAGAGCATGGCCTGCGGTACGCCGGTGGTGGCGACCCGCTCCGGGGCGATTGCGGAAATGGTGGGTGATGCGGGATTGCTGGTTCCCGAACGCGACAGCAGTGCGCTGGCTGAGGCATTGTTGCAAGTTCTTACGGAAAAAGAAGTAGCCGCTGATTTGTCCAGGCGCGGCCGGGCCCGGGCGGAGGAGCGGTTTGACGCACGCGCCAATATTACAGGCATAGAAAACGAAATCATCGGCTTGTGTGCGGATGTGCATAACCCGTGCGCTACAAAGGTGTAAAAAAAAATACATTGACAAAAAATGCGGAACGGCTTATAATGATAGCATACTAATGCGAGTGGAGAACTATACTGCATGGCGAGCATCGAGAGCGGAAAAAAGAAAATTCTGGTAGTTGACGACGACAAGGACATCCATCTGTTTCTGGGCGATTTCCTGACCAACGAAGGGTATGAAGTTCGTTCGGCGTATGGTTGGAAGGAAGCGGTGTCGATGCTGGCGCAGTACACCCCCGACCTGATTATTCTTGATATCATGATGCCCGAAGTCAACGGGTACATCATTTCGGAAACGCTCAAGAAGGAAATGGAGTGGAAGGTTCCCATCCTGATTTATTCCGCGCTGAACCGTCCGGAAGATATCATGACGGGTTTCAGCAAGGGGAGCAATGCCTTCCTGTGCAAGCCCGCACCGTTGAGCGAAATTCGCGAGACGATCCATTATCTGATTGAGGAACGCAGCAAGGAAGTTCCGCCCGACGCGAAGAAGAAGTAATCCGCTCCGTCGCCGGGTTGGCGGAACTGGCGGGTTCGCCCCTGTCCGTCCCCGGTCGGCAGCCCAAGGGAAATAGAGTATACTGTCCCCGTTATTGGGGGATGGTGTGCATGGCGACGGGCGATGCGGGATGTCGCGTGCCTGCGGTGCACCGGCGGGACACTTGCCAAAGATCACCGGAAAAAGCATACTGCCGTGCGGGAGGGGAAGCGCATGCCTGCATGGTGCACACGGAACCGCACATGAGCGCGGCCATCGTCTGGGAACTGCCGGCGCTGCTCGTCTGTCGTGCGCCCGCGGGCTGGTCGTATGCCCTGTGGCAGGGTGGAATCATCACCGCTGCCGGGAGCTTTCCCGACGAGCTCTTTGCCGGATGGCTGGCGGAGCAGCGTGCGGATGGTCGTCAGCCGTGGACGTTTGCCGACGGTGAATGCCCGGACGCGCTGGCGCTCCGCCCGTGGCTGCTGCTGCTCTGGCCTGAACTGCCGGCGGAGACACTGGCGGGCGCGGCGGCGGCGGCGGGCTTCACCGTTGACGGGATCGATGCGCTGACCGCACTCTACCGGCAGGCGCGTGAACGCTGGCGGGAACTGCCGCTGGCGGTCCTGCGCGAGATCACCCCGCTCCTTACGGAAACGAATGCGCTGCCGGCGCGCGACTGCCGCCTGCGCCTTGCCCAGCTCATGACCCGGGAGATGGAACGCGGGATCAGCGGCGGGCTGCCGCAATTCAGCCCGCGCCCGCAGCCGAAGGACGGCGTGCAGCTGGCGGGGAGCGCCGCCTATTTTTCCGCGTGCGGCCTGCTGGCCGGGGGGATGGGCATGGAGTACCGTCCGGCGCAGGAGGAGATGGCGCAGGCGGTCGAGGATGCGTTCAACCGCGACGGGTTGCTGGCGGTCGAGGCGGGGTGCGGGGTGGGCAAGTCGCTCGCCTACGGCCTGCCGCTGTTCCGCTGGTGCGCGGCGTCGGGCGAGCAGGCGGTGGTCTCGACCAATACGCGCAATCTGCAGGAGCAGCTGCATCAGCGCGATTTTCCCTTGCTGGCGAAGATCCTCGCCCGGGAGAATATCGCGATCTCCTGGTTTGTGCTCAAGGGGCGGGAGCATTACCTCTGCCCGCGGCGGCTGCGCCTGCAGCTGCGCACCCCGCCTGCGGATCCCGAACTGGTGCTGCGGCTGGCCGGGCTGCTGGTCTGGGAATGGTTTTCCGCCGCGCGCGATCTGGATGAACTGGCGTGGCTCGACCAGCCCGGTCAGCGCGAACTGCGCGCGGAGCTGGGCGCGACGGAAGAGGGCTGCCTGCGCCGGTTCTGCTCGTTCCGCGGGCGCTGCCATTTGCGCCGGGCGCGGCTGCAGGCGCAGCAGGCGGATATCGTGCTGGTCAATCATGCCTTGTTGCTCGCCGATGCGGGGTCGGGGAGCAAGATCCTGCCGGATTACCGCCGCGCGGTGATCGACGAGGCGCACAACCTCGAACGGGTGGCGGCGGAACAGCTGGGCTTTCGCGCCACGTACTGGGAAATTGCCCGGTTTGCCGCGCGGCTCGTTTCCGGCAAGCGCGACCAGCATGGCCTGCTGACCGAGGCACGGCGCACGCTCAAGCCCGAGGCGAGCGAACATGAGCTGCTGGACGCGGCGCAGCGCGCGGCGGCGGCGGCCGAATCCGCGGCGGCCGCGTTCTTCCGCAACCTGAAAACCTGCTTCTTTGCGCAGCGCGAATCGCCGGTGGCGCGCGTGCGCCTGAAGGCGGAGCTGCCGGACAGCTATCCGCTGGCGGAACAGGAGGATCTCGCCCGCGCGCTGGCGCAGCTGGTGCAGACGCTGACCAAAGTGCTGGAGGCCTGGCCGGCCGACCGGGATGAGGAGAGCGAATGGCGGCAGGAACTGGCGGGCCTGCTCATGCCGCTCGACAGCTGGCGGCGCGGGCTGACGCTGGTCAGCCGGCGCGAGGACCAGACGATGGTCTACTGGGTCGAGCGCGCGGGGCAATGGGCCATGCTCATTGCGGCGCCGCGCCAGGTGGGGGCGTACCTGGCGAAGGCGCTCTACGACCGCGCCCGCACCGTGGCGTTTACCTCGGCCACCCTGTCGGTGGCGGGCAGTTTCGATTTCTGGAGCGGCCGGGTCGGCTTGCGGGGCAATGACCGGCTGATGACCCGGCGGCTGCCCGAGGCGTTCGACTACGCCCGGCAGGTGAGCGCGGCGTTCGTGCAGTATATCCCGAAACCCGACCGCGTCAGCCATGCGGGTGAGGTGGCGGACGTTATCGTCGCGGCGACCCAGACGACGACGGGCGGGATCCTCGCCCTGTTCACCTCGTACCGCGCCATGCGCGCGGTGGCGGGCCAGCTGCGCGGCCGGTTGCCCGAGGACAAGCTGCTCATCCACGGCGAATCGGGTTCGCGTGCGGCGCTGGTGGACAGCATGCGGCAGGAGGCGGGGCGGGTGCTGCTCGGCACCTCGTCGTTCTGGGAGGGAGTGGACATCCCGGGCGACGCGCTGCAGACGGTGATCATGGTCAAATTGCCTTTTGCGGTCCCCGACGATCCGCTGCATGAGGCGCATTGCGAGGATATCGTCGCGGCTGGCGGTGACCCGTTCTCCGCCTACAGCGTGCCGCTCATGGCGATCCGCTTGCGGCAGGGGTTCGGGCGGCTGATCCGCACGCACGAGGACCGCGGCTTCTTTCTCATGCTGGATGATCGCGCCCGCACCCGCGATTACGGCGAGGTGGCGCGCGAGTCGCTCCCCGTAAACCGCTGGCATCTGCTCGCGGATGCGGGCCAGCTGCCGGCATTCTTCACCCGGTCCCTGCCGGAACCCGATACGCTGGCCGAGGCGGAGGAACGCACGCGGGAACAGCAGGAACTCTATACACGGCTGCGCCAGTGGCGCGCCTGCCAGGCGCGGGTGGACAAGCTGAAGTTGTGGGAGATCTTTCCTGACGCCACGCTCAAGGCGCTGGTCCTCGCCCGTCCGCGCACGCTCGATGAGCTGCTGCTGGTCAAGGGGATCAAGGAAAAGAAACGCGACGCCTACGGCCTCACCCTCCTCGACCTCCTCTGGCCCCCCGCCCAATAACGGGGACAGTATATTCTATTTGCGCTGCCGCGAGCAGGAGCGGCGGTTGGGGTGCCGGGCGGAGTGTAATAATTGGTACAGTGGCGGCAAAAGCATTGACAGCGTCGGGGCGGTGCGGTAGAATTGTCCCATTCGGGATTATGCCCGACACCCTGCAGTGAGGAGAAAACTGACGATGGCGGACACGTACACCGAAGTGAAGCATGTGGGCTGTTTCAGCAGGCTGATGGACTCCATCAAGAACCTGGTTGGCGCAGTGCTGCTGGTGCTGATTTCTGTTGCGGTCATTTTCGGCAATGAATCGTGCAGCGAGCGGCAGGCCGATAACCTGGCGGCAGGCGCGGCGGCGGTGGTCGAAGCGGAGGCAAATACGGTCAATCCTGCCAACGAAGGGAAACTGGTGCATGTGACGGGTACGGCGGCCACGACGGAAAACCTGGTCGATCCGCAGTTCGGGGTGAGTGTCAACGCGCTGAAGCTCGAACGCACGGTGGAAATGTACCAGTGGAAGGAATCGTCGAGCACCACGGAAGAGAAGAATGTCGGCGGCTCGGTTGACCAGAAGACGACCTACACCTATGCCCAGGTCTGGGAGAAGTCGCTGATCAGTTCTGCGGGATTCAAAGAGCCGACGGGGCATACCAATCCGACCGCGATGCCGTATCAGGCGATGACCGTGCTGGCCAAGCAGGCGACGCTCGGCGCCTTCACGCTGACCGAGACCCTGCTGAGCAAGGCCACGGTGATGACGGGCGTGCCCAACCTGCCGCAGCCGCCCGTATCGAACGCGAAGATCAGCGGCAACGGCTACTATATCGGCGCGAATCCGACTATGCCGCAGGTGGGTGATATGCGGGTGACCTTCCAGATGGTGGCGCCCCAGCCGGTGAGTGTCATCGCCCAGCAGGTCGGCAGCAGCTTCGGCGAGTTCAATACCGGGTCGGGCGGGATCGAAATGCTGGAATGCGGCACGAAAACGGCGGCGCAGATGTTTGCGGCGGCGGCGCAGGCCAACACGGCCATGCGTTGGGGGCTGCGCTTCCTCGGCTGGCTGCTGCTCTTTGCGGGGATTGCCATCCTCTTCCAGCCGCTGGTGGTGGTGGCCGACGTTATTCCGCTGATCGGCAGCCTGCTGCAGCGCGGGGTGACGCTGATTTCGCTGATCATCGCGACGCCGCTGGCGATCGTGCTGATCATTGTGGCCAAGCTGGTAGCGAAGATGTTTGCCTGAAAAGTGAGCACTCGACCCCGGCCCGATGCGGGCCGGGGTTTTTCGTCGGAGGGAACGACCATGCATCCTGACCTGCATGGAACCACGGCATTGGTGACTGGCGGCAACCGCGGTATCGGCAAGGCGATTGCCCTGGCGCTGGCCCGTTGCGGGGCGAAAGTCGCCATCAGCGGCCGCAACCCGGACACGCTGGCGGCGACCAGCGCGGAACTGAACGCCATATCCCCGGGCGGATTCTGGCAGGTGTGCGATGTGCGTGACGAGCAGCAACAGCAGGCGCTGTTCGCGGTGGTGCGGGAAAAATTCGGCCGGCTCGATATCTGTGTGCCCAACGCGGGCGAGGCGACGTTGGCGAGCGCGACCCAAACGACGCTGGAGCAGTGGCGGCGCGACATTGACACCAACCTGACCGGGACGTTCCTGACCTGCCGCGAGGCGCTGACCATGATGGCGGAACGGAAAACGGGGTGCATCATGCCGGTCATCAGCCAGGCGGGAACGGTACCCTTCCTGCTGCGCGCCGCCTACTGCGCGTCGAAGTGGGGCGCGCTCGGTTTCAGCAAATGCCTTGCCCTTGAGGCGAAGCCGCTCGGGGTGCGGGTGACCGCGCTTTGCCCCGCGAGCGTCGCGACGGAATTCCAGAAGAACAACCCGATGGGCATGGAGTGGATGATGGCGGCGGACGATGTGGCTGAGGCAGCGCTCTATGCGCTCTCGCTGTCGCCGCGGGTCGAGCTGGACGAACTGGTGCTGCGCTGCCGCAACAAGCCGGTGGTGAAGTGAAACACGGGGCTGACCGCAGCAGCGCCGCCGGCATGATACCGGGAAATGACGGCAGGCTCATTCATGCAACGGAGTGACGGATGCCGGTTGCGATTATCAACTTCTTTGATACGATCTATCAGGGTGTGGCTATCGGCGATGGAGCGGTAGCTGCCGTCTGCGGGTTTGTCGCCTGTCGTTTGCTGCTGTGGCAGGTGCGCTGGCTCGTGACGCTGCTGGTGCTGCTGACGACGGTGCTGGCGGTATGGGGCAGCGCGCATCACTTCGCCATGTATACCATCGGCATAATCGATTACACCCTCTGTTCATTACTGGGACTGCAGGTGCGGGCGCGCCATACGGGAACAACGCTCCGGCAGCAGCAGCCGTACGACCTGCTTGTTTTGGCGGCGGGTTTTGTGCTTGCGGCGTGGCACTACCTGCCACCGCCGATGTGAACCCTATTCCCTGAATCGCCACTGGCGCGGTCGGCGGGTGATGTGCTATCCTAACGCGTGGCGGTATGTGGTCCGCCAATCCACGGGGAAACGGAACCGGCGATGTGTGACGATACCATACGACAACTGGCGCAGGATGCGCTGACCGTGTTCGGCAAGCGCGGCGAGACGCTGGCGGTGGCGGAGTCGTGCACGGGCGGCATGCTCGGCGCGGCGCTGACCGCAGTGGCGGGAAGCTCCGCGTACTTTCTCGGCGGAGTAATCGCCTACGACAACCGCCTGAAGGTCGGGCTGCTGGGCGTTGAACAAAAGGCGCTCGACGATTACGGCGCGGTGAGCGTGGCGGTGGCGCGGCAGATGGCGGAAGGCGCGGCGCAGCGGACCGGCGCCGGCGTCGCTGTCGGCATCACCGGGGTGGCCGGGCCGACGGGGAGCGAGGGAAAGCCCGTCGGCACGGTCTATATCGCCATTGCCCGGGGCGAAAGCAGCCGCGTGCAGAAATACCAGTTCGCGGGCGACCGCGACGCGGTGCGCACGCAGACGGTGCAGCGCGCGCTGGAACTGCTGCTCGGCCGCGAGCCGAACCACATTCCGCCCGATACCCAGGGCTGAATGCATGGCTGAATCCGCGCCGGGCGAGCTGGGCCCCGGCCCCCGTCCGACGGCCTGGCGGCGGTTCTGGCCGCTGGCGCTGGTACTGGCGGTTACGGGACTGCTGTACTGGTCAACCTGCGCGCGGTTCCTCGTCGGCAGCGGCGACAGCGGCGATTTTATCGCCGCGGCCGCCTGCAACGGCATCCCGCATCCGTCGGGGTACCCGCTGTATATCGCACTGACCTGGCCCCTGCTGCAGGCGGAGACGCAGCTCATGCCGGCATTCGTGTTGAATCTCTTCTCGGCGCTGTGCGGGCTGCTGGCGGTGCTGGTGCTGGCGGAACTGGTGCGGCGGCTGACGGGGAGCGGGCTGGCGGCGGCGGGTGCGGCGCTGCTCTTTGCCACCGGCACGCCGTTCTGGCTGCAGGCGGTGCGGGCCGAGGTCTATGCGCTGCACGTCCTGCTGGTCATGCTTGCGCTGGGGGGGATGCTGGGCATGCTGCGTTCCGCCCGGCCGCGCTGGTGGCAGCTGGCGGGACTGGCGCTGTGCCTCGGACTGGGCAATCACCTGACGATAATCACCCTGACCCCGGCGCTGCTTTATGCACTGTGGCAGCGCTGGCCGGGCTGGCGGCAGGCGGTCCTGATCGCGGCGGCCGGGCTGCTGCTGCTGGCGACGCTGTACGGCGGCATGCTGCTGCGCGCGCAGGCGGACCCGGCCATCAACTGGTGCGATCCCTCGTCGTTCACCCGCCTGTACGAGGTGCTGACCCTGAAAATCTACGGGACCCTGCGCACGGGCGACTGGGACTTCGGGGTCAAGCTCTGGGCACTGGCCACCGGTGCGCACGGGCAGTTCGGTGCGGCGGGACTATTGCTGATTGCGCTGGGGGCCGGCGCGGCCTGGCGTGAGCGCCGGCGCGAGGCGCTGCTGCTCATGCTGGCGGTGCTGGTGCCGCTGGCGGCGGTGCTGCTGGCTTTCTCGCAGCGTGATCCTGCGACCCTGACGCACGCCATTGCCAATCATTTTCTGATGGTGTATGCCGCGCTGGCGGTGCTGCTCGGGTTGGGGATTGAACTGGCCGCGCGGGTGAACCATCACTATCAGCGCATTGCGGCGGCGGTGGCGCTGTGCGGGCTGGTGGTCATGCAGGGGCATCGCAGCTGGCGGTCATGTGATCTTGCGGAGTATCAGGATGTCATGGTCTATGCCTACAATATCCTGCGGCAGGCGCCGCCCAATGCGGTTATTGTTACCCACAGCGATATGACCGGGTTTCCACTCGACTATTTCCAGGTGGCGGAACAGGTGCGACCGGATGTGACGGTGGTCAACGACGCACTTCTCGGTTACGATTGGTATTATCCGCGGGCAGGCCTGACCGCACCGGCCGGACCGACACCGCAGGCGAAACGGAGCGCAGCCGTGGCGGAACTGCTGCGCCGCGAAGTGGGCGGACGCGGGGTCTACGTCTGCGAGGGGATGCCCGACGAGTTGTTCACCGGGTACGAACGGCAGTTGCAGGGGCTGCTGTTCAAGGTGGTGCCGGCGGGCGACAGCGAAGCCGAGCCGGGCCGGGTCCTGACGCTGGTCGATGATCTGATCATTCCTGACGCGCTCTGGCGGACGCCCCCTGCGGCGGAACTCGAACCCGCAGTGATTCGGGGCAACCTGGCGGTGGCGTTGCGTCATGGCGCGGACTGTGCCTTGCAGCGCGGCGGCCAGCAGCGCGCGGAGCAGTACCTGACGTATGCGGCCATGCTGGAAGAATCGCTGGCCGGTGCCGACGATCAGTAGCGGCGGTCAGCTTGCGGAGAGATTGGCGCGGAACCGGTTCAGCAGCTCCCGGTCGCGTTCGCAGTTGCGCCGTGTCTGCACGTCGGGCGCAACCCGTTCCGACCAGTCGATATAGTCCCCGGTTCGCTCAAAGAGCTGCAGCCAGCCGCTGACGGAAGTGGCGAAGATGTTGGTGTACCCTTCCTCCCCGGGCGCATAGGTGCCGATGACCGTGCCGGCATCATCGGTTTTCAGGTTGGCCTGCAGGGACATGGCCAGGAAAACGGAGCAGGCCAGCAGCGGGCTTTGCCCTTCCGGCAGCTCTGCCATGGTCCGGTCCCAGGCGTCCTTGACTGCGGTTGGCGCATTGGGCGGCGGGAAGACGAACGTTTTTGCGGCGCCATGGTCGACCACCCCGTCGTTGTTGTAATCAACGTAGGTGCGGTAATCCTGCGTCACCAGCAGATTGGCCACACCCTCGTCAGTCATGGCGGCAATGGCGCTGTCGCTTAACGCTGAACCGTAACTGTTGGCCTTGCGCAGCAGTTCGCGCTGGTCGCTGTCGAGGGTGGCGATGTAGCTGCGGGGATCAGTGCCGGCAGCGTCGGTGACCATGGCGCGGAACGCAGAGATTTCCGTTTCGTCCAATCCGCGTGCACGCAGCAGGTCGTGCTCGCGCCCGCGGATTATCTCGTCCTGCCGGGCGGCGGCCTGCAGCGCGCGTCCGGCAGCGGAGATACTGACGCTATCACCTGCGGTGTCAGCCGGGGTGCTGACTTCGTTGCGGGCGACCGGTAGCATACGGCTGTAAGCAGTGGTGAGTTGACGATTGCAGCTCAAGGGCGAAAGTGCCATGCGGGCTCACTGGTGCTGCCATAGTGACACGCCACCAACCGGTGCGTGCCCTCCCTTGTTTTTGTATTCGGCGAATCATGCCGCCAACTTGAGTTGTTCCGTGCGCGCGAAGTGAAACGGGAAAGGAGGCAAGGCAGTGGTGCTGATTATGCCGATGCCCGGCAATCAGGCGGGGCGCAGTGGCAATCCATCCCTGTCCGGACCCGCCTCTATCGCCGCAAGGTAAGGCGGCAGTCATCTGGACGCCAATCATAACCCAACCCCAGCTGCCAAACGGGAACCCCGGGAGCACGGTCGCTGCGTGGCTTCCGTGTCGGCAGGAGCCAATAGAGTATACTGTCCCCGCTATTTCAGCGGACGGTGCCGGCGTCGGTGGTTACTGTGGCGCCGGCCGGGACGTTTGCCTCGGTATGGTACGTGATGGTGTAGCGGCCGGAGAGCGCACCGGCAGCGAGCAGACGATGCACGTCGGCAAATTGGTTCGCACCCGCATCACGGTCCCAGACCATTTTCATGCCGCTGGTGCGCTGCGCCAGCTGGTGCAGGGCTTCGCTGCCGCTGGCGGCGGTCGGGCCCAATTCAACGCAGACCAGTTTCACCCCCGCTGTGGTGGCGGTGGTGACGGCCTGGTCGAGGGTTTTCACGCTGCCCGTGGTCCCGGCGTTTGGCCAGGGCGCCTCATCAACCCCGTCGGAGAAGACCAGCATATAGCGCGGCGCCGGCCGTGCGGTCATCGCGGTCGCGGATGCCGCCACGGCGTCATACAGCCGCGTGCCGCCGCTCGCGGCGCGCTTGGGGAGCGCATTCAGCAGCTCGTCGCGGGTGGCGGTGAAATCGCTGATGAGCTTCCGGTCTTCACTGAAGGAGACCGCATACCAGCGGGTGGCCGGGTTGGCCCGCGCGAGGAAATCCTGCAGGGCATCGCGCAGGTCGACCAGGCAATTGCTCGGGCTGACATCGAGCAGCAAACCGACCGCTGCGCGCGGCTGCTCCATCGTGAAGCTGACATCGGTAATCTCGCGCACCACGCCCGCCTCACGCACGGTGAAGCGGCTGGCGGGCAGGTTGGGGATAAAATTGCCGGCGGCATCAAGCACGCTGATGTTTACCGCACGCGTAATGGGCGCAGGGGAAGCTGCCGCCGCCGCCGCAGGCGCGGCGGTGGCGGCAGGCGTTGGCGCCACGGCAGACGCCGCGGCGGGTGGGACGATGATGGCGGATGGCAGGCCCAGGGTCAGGACCACGCGGCGGTTCTTCGCGCGGCCGGCTTCGTCGGTGTTGGGATAGGCGGGCTGTGCTTCGCCAAAACTGGTTTCGGTGATTCGGTCGCGGGCGATGCCCTCAACCCGCATCAGGTAGCGCTTGGCAGCGTCGGCGCGCCGGCGGGCGAGCCGGAGATTGTAGTCGTCCGGCGCCAGGTCGCAGGTATAGCCGGCCACATGGACCTTGGTCTCAGGATGGGCGCGCAGCAGTTCGGCGACCTCATGCAGGACGGTCCGCGCAGCCGGCTGGATGGTGGCGCGGTCGAGCTGGAAGTAGATTTCCCGCACGACCTGCTGTTCCGTCGTCCAGGCATTGGCGACAATATTGACCGCACCGATCCACAATATGGCGAGCAGCGGACGGACGAATAATTTGCTCATGGCATCCTCCGGTTGATGACGGTAATCGGGCCGGGCCCGTCCGGGCAGTGTGGGTGCGGGCGATAGGCCGCCAGCGTCGATGGCGCTATCGATGGCAGCAGGTCAGACCGCAAGATATGCCCACTCGTTGATGAATGCTGCCTGATTGCTGACGCCCGAATGGGTGGGGCCGTGGAAGACCAGATCCTTGCACAGGTCCTGCACGATTCCCTCGTGCTGGTCGTTTTCGATATGCTGCAGGTATTTGGCAAACACCGTGGTGCCCAGCAGGGTCATCTGATGGAGAACCCGGTCGGTGATGTGTTCACGCACTGCCGCGCCAAGGCAGATGCCCGCTTTGTCGGCAACCAGCAATTGGAGCTCACGATATTCGGCATCGGTCAAGCGCGATTTCCAGTACAGGTGAGTGGTGGTCATGGTCGATGTGCTCTCCCCCTGATGTATGATGTGGCGTGCCAAGGCGCGCGCTGTAATAGGGTGATTACCGAACTGATTATTGTTCCCCTCCCTACTGCCCTGTTTAGCAAACGTCATACCAGAAAGATGGGGGAAAAAACGACTGTGGCGCAATGGGTTATGACAGCATGGCAAGTGAAAGGGTAATAAATATGTCCGCAAACGGACGCTTGTGCGGACAGTGTCGCGGGTAGAATTGTTGGCGCAGACGGCGGAGCGCTATTCTTCCGGGGGATCGAGTTTTTCCAACTGGCGATAGAGCGCCTGTCGTGAAATGCCCAGGTATTTTGCAGTTTCGGCCTTATTATAATTGTGGCGACGATAGGCCTGACGGATGATATTGCTGGTGAACGCCGCCAGCGGAAATTCGCGTTCGGGCAGGGCAAACGGTTTGCCGTTGGCGTCGATGATGGCCGGGGAATTGGTGCCCGCCAGCATAATGCAATCCGGGCCCATCGTTTCGCCATGGTGGAGCAGGGTGGCGAGTTCGATGCTGCTGCGCAGTTCGCGCACATTGCCCGGCCAGGAATAGGCGAGCAGTTTCTCCTGCGCCTTGGGCGAGAAGGAGTGGAAATGGCGGCCGCGGGCGCGGCTGAACTCCGCGAGGAAATGCGCGGCCAGCGGCAGGATATCCTCGCGGCGCTCGCGCAGCGGCGGCAGGGTGAGCCGGGCCATACCGAGGCGGTAGAGCAGGTCCTGGCGGAATTCGCCGGCTGCCACTTTTTCCTCGATGGCGATGTTGGTCGCGGCGATAAAGCGGATGTCGGCCTTTTCCTTGGTGAGTCCGCCGACGCGGTAGTATTCCCGCTGCTCCAGGACGCGCAGCAGCTTGGCCTGCAGCGGGGCGGAGAGTTCGCCGATTTCGTCGAGGAAGAGCGTCCCGCCGCGGGCGAGATCGAGTTTGCCCTTGGCGCCCGTGGGGAGGCCGCCGGTAAAGGCGCCCGCCTCATAGCCGAAGAGTTCGCTTTCGAATACCGCCGCCGGCAGGGCGGCGCAATTGATGGCGATAAACGGCGCGGTGCCGGTCCGCCCGCCGTGATGGACGAGGCGGGCGATCAGTTCCTTGCCGGTGCCGGTTTCGCCGGCGATGAGCACGGCGATATTGCGGTCGCGGTGCAGGGCAAGGGCCTGCTCCCGGATATGGGCGAGCGCCGGGGATTCGCCGATCAGCGGGTTCTGCTGACTGTCGCCGGCGCGTTCGGCGCGCAACTGCTGCAGTTCGCGCCGGGCATCGGCTGCGGCCATGCTGACGGCCTCGTCAAACTGGCGGCCGAGCACGCGATTGTCCCGGCGCAGCCGCTGGATTTCGGCAACGTGGTCGAGGCAGGCGGCGAGATGTTCGAGGTTGATCGGCTTGTACAGGTAGTCGTACGCGCCGAGGCGCAGGGCGTCGACCGCGGTGGCGGTGTCGGCGAAGGCGGTGAAGATGATGACCTCGATGGTGGCGCCGTCGGGCAGAGTGCGGATGTTCCGCAGCAGTTCGATGCCGGTGCAGCGGGGCATGCGCAGGTCGGTGAGCACCAGATGGGTTTCCCCCTCGCGCAGCAGCGCCAGCGCTTCCGTCCCGTCCGCCGCTTCGCGGACCTGATGGCCCAGGGTGGCCATGAATTTCGCCAGGTGCTTGCGGATTTCCGGTTCGTCGTCAACCAGCAGGATGTTCATGGGGCGGACTCCCGTGTTTGCGGCAGGGGCAGGCGGATGCGGAAGGTGGCGCCGCCGTGCGCATTATTTTCCGCGGTGATGGTGCCGCGGTAGCTGCTGATGACGGTCTGGCAGAGCGAGAGGCCGAGCCCCATCCCTTCGGAGGCGGCCTTGGTGGTGTAGAGCGGCTCGAAGATCCGCCCGACGTGCTCGGGCGCGATCCCGGTGGCGTTGTCGTCGATTTCCAGCGTCACGGCCGCGGTGTCGGCGAAGGTCCGGCAGATCAGTTCCTTGTCCGGCGCGGCGGACTGGTCAAAGGCCTGCATGGCGTTGAGGAGGAGATTGGCAACGACCTCCTCGAGCCGGTGCGGGTTGCCCTGCACCGGCGGCAGCGGGATTGCCAGCTGCATGGTCCGGCGGATGTTGTGATTGGTCATTTTGGCGCCCAGCAGCTGCAGGGCGCCATCCACAATATCGTTGAGGTCGCAGGCGCTGGTATCAACCGTCTGGTCGAGTGCGGCGAAGGAGCGGATATGCCGGACGATGTCGTCGACACGGCACAGCTGGACAATAATGTTCTGCAGGGCCTCGCGGATCTCGGCCTGATCGACGGGCTTGCCGCGGTCCGCCCAGTACAGCTGGCTTTGCACCAGCACGCGGATGGTCTGCAGGGGCTGATTGATCTCGTGGACGATGCTGGCCGACAGGGCGCTGAGCGAGGTGAGCCGTTCCAGCCGCAGCTGCTGCTCCTGCACGGTGCGCTGCCCTTTTTCCAGTTCCTGCTGCCGGGTGATGTCGCGGTAACGGCAGGCCAATTCGTACAATTCGCGCCGGGTACGGTTTTTTTCGCGCAGCTGGACGATCCGGGCGCCGCCGGCGGCAATGGCTTCGAGCACGGCAATCGGATCGCGTCCGG
>CAZFBR010000043.1:0-19610 GCA_964517215.1 uncultured bacterium | reverse complement strand
CGCCGGTGATGTCGCCCGACAGCAGGTCGGACGTGAACTGGATGCGCTTGCAGTCGAGCGCAAAGGACCGCGCCAGCGCGCGGGCCAGCATGGTCTTGCCCAGTCCGGGCAGGTCCTCAAGCAGCAGATGGCCGCCGGCGATAAATACCGCCAGCGCCTCGCTGATGGCCTGCTCCTTGCCCTTGATGACTTTCCCGATATTGGCGATTACTGCCGCTGCTGTCGTCATAATCCTCTCCGTTATCCTGCGGGCGCCGCCATGACCGCGTTGCGGTCGGACGCACCCTGCGCCTTCGTCATGCACCCGCCCAACTCCGGCTGCACCGGCTTGTGCCGGCTGCCGGCGCACAACCTGCGGCTGCCCGATTCATCGCTTTGCCAGTGAGTGTACTTATCGTTTCCTAACACGTCAACGGAGCGGCATGGACGCTGCTCGCGATATTCGCATTTTTCCTCTCCCTCGCGAAAGATGTCGCTACGTGCGCTTTCGTTTTCCCCTCCCCCTCCGAGAGATAGCACCGCACGCGATTCTCGTATTTTCCCCTCTCCCTCGCGAAAGATATCGCGGCAGAGGTATTCGCTTTATCCCTCTTCCTCCGGGAGCAGGCGCTATTCGCGTTTTCGCTTTTCCCTCTCCCTCCGGGAGAGGGCAGGGTGAGGGGCAAGCCGTTGCCTCCCCACACCCGACGCTGCGCGCCGACCTTTCCCCATGAGAGCGGGCAGACCGGGAGCATCAACCGCAATGGTGTCGATTGTATTTGGGCCGCTTCGGGTCTGGCAGTTTCCTTTGAACTGCGTGGCATATGTTGGCACCCGTCAGCGCCACTGATCGCTCTTTGCACAACGCGCATGATTCAAAGATCAGGCACGCTGACGCGCCGCCAGCTGCCGCTGCAGATCGCGCCGCACCTTCTCCGGCAATGCCGGCAGCTTGCCGTTCCCCTCGACCGCCAACCGGCAGGCAAAATCAAAGGCAATCGTCTTCAGCAGGCATTCCTCGGGCGTGGCGCCCAGCGCCACCAACCCGTGATGGCGCAGCATGATCAGGTCGGCCTTGCCCGCCGCCTTCCCGACCAGCGCCGCCAGTTTGGCCGAGCCGGGATGCGCATACGGCACCAGCGCCACACGCCGCACATAGTACATGGATTCCGGCACCAGATTGAGCGCGGGACGCCTGCCGCGGCAGGCCAGCAGCGTGCTGGCGAGCGGCTGGCTGTGCAGGATGCACTGCGCGCCGGCATCCGCCGCATACCCCGCGAGGTGCAGCGCCGTTTCCATCGAGACCCCGACCGGCAGCGGGCCGCCGCGCCGGAAGGAAATGACGTCGCGGGGGGTGAGAAAGCCCAGCCAGCTCCCCGAACGCGTGATCCAGATCCGCTCGCCACGGCGGATGCTGAGATTGCCGCTCGCCCCGTACAGCAGGCCGTGCGCGAACGCCACCCGGCCCCACTGCCTGATCGCTGCCGCTTCGTTCATGGTTGTCTCCGTTTCCCCCTCATGCCCCCGGCCGCCGTGCGGTAAACATAAACTGATTGCCGCCCAGATGCCCCAGCGCCGGCGACCAGTAGCGCCGGGCGCATACCTCCGTAAAGCCGACCGACCGCAGCACCGTCAGCAGTTCCCAGCCGAACCGATGGTAGCACAGGCAGCCCCCTGCGCGGCATGGATCGCCGTGATACTCCGCCGGCAGCAGATGCGTTATCTCGCCGGTCGCCGCGACTGTCGCCCGCAGGCAGTTGTGTTCCTCTGCCGCCGCGAACGGCACGCTGAGCAGCAGGCACCCGCCCGGTTTCAGGCAGCGCAGGCATTCCGCCAGCGCGCGCTCATACCCCGGGATATGCTCCAGCACATCGAACGTCAGCACATGAGCAAAGGTTCCGTCGGCAAACGTGAGGGCCGTCAGATCCTCATGCCGCACGCCCGGCACATCGCCGTCGGGACAGTATTCGCTGCCGCACAGGCCCGGGAAGCGCGCCGCCAGCTGCCGGTACAGCGGCGACAACTGCTCGGTCAGATAGATCCGGGCGGCAGGTTCCGGGCGGCAATAGAGCTCGAACATCCGCACGGCCGCGCGCTGGCGGTTATTCAACCGGCAGTGCGGACAGACCAGCCATTCGCGCCAGTTCGGAACGAGGCGGCCATCGCGGAACGCGGCGTAGGCAAACCCGACCGCCAGCGGCATCTGCCTGCCGCAGGGATGGCAGTAGCCGTCAACCGTGAATGCTTCCGCTGCGGCGGGAATCAGTCGTCGTTCAATCTCCTGCTGCGCCGCAGCGGTTGTCGGGCAGCGTCGCAGGTACGCGGCATATTCGGCGTGGGACGTGAACGCCGCCTCAGCCGGATCCAGCTCCAGCATTCCCGACGGCACTGGCGTTTGCATTGGCTACCCGTTGGCCACGACCGGCGCAACACCATGCCCGAGGCAGGCGGTGAGCGCAGCGATCGTGCCGCACCAGTCATTCACCGCCGGCTGGCGGAAGAGCCGCGCGGTCGGATACCACGGCGAATCGTCGCGTGCGGTCAGCCAGCGCCATTCGGCGGCGTGGGCGAGCATGATCCAGACCGGGCGGGCCAGCGCGCCGGCCAGATGCGCAACCACAGTATCGACGGTGATGATCAGGTCAAGATTGGCCATGAGCGCGGCGGTATCGGCGAAGTCCCGCACCGCTTCGCCCGCCCGCACGACCTGCGGCATGCCGGCAAGCAGGTCGGCATCCGCCGCCGACACCGTCATCTGCAGGCAGACCGGCGTCAGCCGCTCATCCCGCAGCAGCGGCTGCAGCAATGCCAGCGGGACATCACGGCCATGATTGGCAAAATCGTACTGGCGCCCCGCCCACGCCACCCCGACCAGCGGCCGGCGCCGGCCGGCCAGCCGCTGTCGCCACTGCGCCACCGCATCCGCCTCCGCCCGGAAATACGGCACCGCCGCCGGGATGCTGGCGAGCGTCGTCCCCAACGCCAGCGGCAAACTCATCAGCGGGCAATGGCAGTCATGTTCCGGCAGCGGGTCGGTCAGGGATATCAGGCGCATCGGGCATGGCAGGGTCATGAACAGCGCCTGCAGCGCCGCGGGGATGCGCACGATCAGCGCGGCACCCTGCGCCGCCACCAGCGGCAGGAACCGCGCGAATTGCAGGGTATCACCCAAACCCTGCTCCGCCCACAGCAGGATGGTTTTTCCCGCCAGCGGGAAATCGCCCCGCCAGCGCGGAGTCGGCAGCGGTGGAACGCTCCCCGCCAGCTGGCGGGTGCGCCAGCGCCATTCAAACTCGCGCCAGCCGTTCCGGTAATCGCCCTGCGCCAGCAGGCAATGGCTGATCGCCAGCCGCGCCTCCGCGAGGTCGGAAGCGATCGCCACCGCCCGCGCAAAATCGCGCATGGCGTCGTCGCTGCGATTGAGCTTCCGGTGGATAGTGCCGCGATTGTACGCCGCCAGGGCCTGATTCGGATGCGCGGCCAGCACCGCATCGTATTGCTGCAGCGCTTCGTCGTACCGGCCAAGTGCGGCGCAACAATTGCCGCAATTGATGCGGGCGTCGGCATCCTCCGGTTCATGCTGCAGCAGGCGGGTATACGCCGCCAGGGCGGCGGCATAGTCCTGAAGCAGCATGGCCAGGTTGCCGCGCCGCCGCAGCGCAGGAACATCGTCAGTCGCTATTGCCAGCACCCGGTCGCAACCAGCGAGCGCCGATGCGGCGATGGTCTGGCGCAGCTGCCGGACCTGCGCCAGCTCCGGCGCCTGCCGCAGCACCTGACTCAGGCACGCCACCGCCGATTCCGGGCGGTCCAGCGACATGAGCAGCGACGCGCGTTGCACCTGCGCGGGCGTGAACATTGGCTCGAGCTGCAGCGCGCGGTCGAGCGCGGCCAGGGCACCGTCATACTGTTCGCGCGCGGCCTGTTCGGCACTTTGCTGCAGCAGAGCGAGCACTTCCCGCGTGGTCATGGCTTCTTCTTCCGCATTCGACAGTCACAACGAATGCCGCGCAGCGTACCACCCGCCGCCCGTGCCGTCAATGCCCGCTGCCGGCCGCCGGCAGACAACAACGGCCGGCGTCACGAAGAGGCCGGCCGGGTTGCGCTGCTGCCCGGTTACCAGACGGCGAGCGTCATGACCACCGTTACCGGGAACGCCGCGGCGAGACCATCGAACCGCCAGCCGCGCATTGCCGCCAGCAGTTGCGCGGCCTGCGCGGGAGCGAGATCACCGCCGGTCTGACGCACGGCACGGACCGTGCCGTCGCTATCCACCGCCAGTTCCACCATCAGCTTCCGGCCCGGCCCGGTCAGCGCCGCCGGCGTCGCCGGCAGCATCCCCGCCAGCTGGCCGGTGACCATGCGCTGCACCGTCGCCACCGCCACCGCCGGCTGATCGACCGCCAGGGCGAGCACGCAGATGGAATCAGCGAGCGCGCCGCGGGTCACAATGCTGTCCGCCTCCTTGGCAACCGTGCCGGTGAACAGGTTGCCGACCACCGGCGCGTTGAGCGCATCCGCCGGCATTGTCGCCGGTGCGGAGGCCGAAACAGCATGCCGCGCCGCGAAGCTGCCGCCCGGCACCGGCCGCGACAGCGGCATGGCCGTGCCGACCGCACTGTTTTCCACCCCTTCGGGGAGCGGCAGCGTCTGCTGCACAGTCACCGGTTCGCCGTTTTCATTGCGCCGAATCACACGGTCGATCGCGACAAACGACGTATAGCGCGTCATGAGATTGTAGTTAAGGCCGAGGGCGATCAGCTCATCCTTCAGTTCATTGCGGGCGCTGAGATTGTTATAGTCGTCGAGCATGGCGATCCGCTGGCGCGCCCACAGGTAGCGCAGCGCGGCATGGTCCGTACGCGGGCGGAATTCCGCCACCGGCACACGGACACTAAAGGCGCCGCCCCCGGCCGTGCCGGTCACTGCCAGTTCGCCCTGCAGCGTGCCCCGCCATTTGCCGAAAATCACCAGCGGCCGCTGCGCCAGCACATCAGGAACCGACTGCGGTTCAACATCGTACACGTCAAAGCCAGCGGCCTGCACCTGCACGCCGGTCAGGACCGGCGCCGCAATATACCTGCGGAATTTCTCCGCCTGCCCGTTCGCTTCGTCGGGTTTGGTCACGATGAACGGTTCGCCCTGCCCGCAGCGCGCGAGGCCTTCGATCAGGTAGCGATTGACCCCCGAACCGATGCCGAAAGCGTACATATTGGCCTGGTCCAGGCTGCCGCGGATCAGGTCGAACGCTTCGCGCTCGACCCCGACGTAGCCGTCGGTGGCGATCACCACGCTGCGCGACATGCCCGCCGGGCGCGGCAGCGCCAGCGCGCGCCTGAGCGCGGGCAGCAGTTCCGTGCCGCCGCCGCCATGCTCATTGTCGATGGCGTTGACGGCGCGGGCGATATTCTCCTCCGTCGCCGGCAGCGGCTGCTCCGCCAGCACCGTCGAGCCGCCGGCGAAGAGCAGCACATTGAACCGGTCCTCCGGGCGCAGGCCAGTGAGCAGGTCGCGCATGAGCTTCTTGGTGATCGACAGCGGGAACCCGTGCATCGAGCCCGACACGTCAACGATAAACACGAACTCGCGCGGCGGGATGGCGGCCGGCGTCACCCGCGCCGGCGGCTGCACCAGCATGAGAAAGAAATTCTCCGTATCACCCTCGTACAGCAGCAACCCCGTCGCAATGGCATCACCCGCCAGCCGGTAGCGCAACACATAATCGCGATTGCCGCCGTTGCCCGTCCCCGGCTGCAGCGTCACCGTCGCCGTGCGCAGATCGTCGTATGCCACCGCGAGCGCATGGCTGGGGCTGGTGATCTCGCGGATGGGCATGCCCGCGGCGATGGTGGTGACCAGATTGAACTCGTACGGCACGCTGTCGCCCTGCGGCAGATACGGGCTGGCGATGAACCGGTCGGTGGCCGGCGCCGTCGCGGCGTTCTGGTTCGCATAGCGGGGGCCGACCACGGCGGGATAGACAAACTCGTACACGCCGTCCGTCGGCACCAGCAGTTCGGTGTATTTCAGTTCGACCACGATCTCATCGCCGGGCTGGATATTGGCAACGTTCATGGTGAAGACATTGGGGCGTTCCTGCTCGAGCAGCGACGCCGTCCGCCCCTCCTGCCGCGCCTGCTCGTATTCCCGCCGCGCCTGCTCGCGCTCGCGGATCTGCGCCTGCACCACGCGCTCGCCGATGGTCATGGTCATGCCGTACACCGCGGCGCGGGTCGAACCCGGAAAGACGTAGATCGCTTCCAGCGTGCGCGTGCCGGTGTTGCGGTAGACCTGGGTGACCGTCACGTCGGCGATGACACCGGCAATGCGCACCTGCGCCGACGTCGACTTCAACGGGAGCTGGTCCACGCCCGGGCTGTCGCTTGTCACCACAAAATAGGGCGACAGGGTCCGGTCGCCGTTCCCGTCCGCCGCCAGTGCCGGCGATGCTGACAGGCACAGCGCCAGCAGCATAACCGCCAGCATTACCAGCATATATCCGCGTTTCATGATTGCCTCCCGGCGTCAAATATGGAATGGTGCATACTGTATAGACAATCCCGCGTGTCCCCCGGTTGCAGGCGCGGCCATATTTGACGTTGGTCAATGTCACCGGGCCGTGAGTATGGTATACTGTGTAAAAACAGCGGGAGGTCGCCATGCATATCGCCATCAAGAACAACGTCAGCTGGGTCGGCAAGATCGACTGGGAATTGCGCAATTTCCACGGCCACGAATACAGCACGCATCGCGGCTCGAGCTACAACTCCTATCTCGTGCGCGAGGAGAAAGTCGCGCTCATCGACACCGTCTGGGGTCCCTACGCGGAGGAATACGTCGCCAATCTTGCGCAGGAGATCGACCTGCAGAAGATTGACTACATCATCGCCAATCACGGCGAAACCGACCATAGCGGCGCCCTGCCGGAACTGCTGCGCCGCATTCCGGGGACCCCGGTCTACTGCACCGCCAACGGCGTCAAGTCGCTCAAGGGCCAGTATCACCAGGACTGGAACTTCAAGGTGGTGAAGACGGGCGACAAGCTGGCGCTGGGCAACGGCCGGGAGCTCGTCTTCGTCGAGGCGCCCATGCTGCACTGGCCCGACTCGATGATGTGCTATCTGACGGGTGACAACATCCTCTTCTCCAACGACGCGTTCGGCCAGCATTATGCCACCGAGCACCTGTTCAACGACAAGGTCGACCGCGCGGAGCTGTATGCCGAGGCGATCAAGTACTACGCCAACATCCTGACGCCCTTCAGCGGGCTCGTCACGAAAAAGATCGGCGAATTCCTCGCCCTCAACCTGCCGCTCGACGTCATCTGCACGAGCCACGGCGTGGTCTGGCGCGACCACCCGGCGCAGATTGTCGAGCAGTACCTGCGCTGGGCGGCGGAGTACCGTGAAAACCAGGTCAGCATCGTCTATGACACCATGTGGAACGGCACGCGGCGCCTGGCGGAGACCATTGCGCAGGGGATCACGGACGCCGACCGCGCGGTAACGGTAAAGCTGTTCAACCTGCCGACCTCGGACATCAACGACGTTGTCACGGAGATCTTCCGCTCCAAGGCGCTGCTCATGGGTTCCCCCACGATCAACCGCTCCTTCCTGCATTCCCTGGCGGCGCTGCTCGACCTGTGCAAGGGGCTCGGGTTCAAGGGCAAGCAGGCCGCGGCGTTCGGCTGCTACGGCTGGAGCGGCGAATCGGTGAAACATCTCTGCACGCATCTCGCCGGTGCGGGGTTTGCCGTCGTCGACGACGGGTTCCGCGCAACCTGGACGCCCGACGCCGCGGCCCTGGCCGGCGCCCGGGACTACGGCCGGCAACTGGCGGGCACGCTCTGATCACGCCGCGTCCCGCCGCCGCTGCGCCGGCACCCGGAGGAATAGCATGCTGACCCGCCACGCGACGCGGGAGTATCACGCACCGGAGAATACATCTGCGCTCTTTGCGCTGCTGGCAGCACCGGTACCAAACACGGCGCTGCTGGCGGGCGGCATTTCACTGCACTGGCGCGGCTGCCGCGCATCGCGGCTCATCGACCTGCGCCATATCATCAGTTCCTCCGTCAGCGTAACGGACGGAACAGTCGCCATCGGCGCCGGCACCACCGTCGCTGCGGCGGCCGCGGCGCACCTGCCGGCGCCGCTCACCGCGCTCCGCCAGGCCTGCGCACGCCTCGCGTCGCCGCAGATCCGCAATGTCGCCACGCTCGGCGGCAACCTGATCTCACATTTCGACTTTTCCGACACGCTCGGCCCGCTCTATCTGCTTGCGCCCAACCTGCGCCTCATCACCCGCGACGGCGCCGTCACCCGGCCGTTCACCGAATTGCTGGTCAAAGACAGGTTCACTCTGCCAGCCAATACCGTGCTCGATGCCTTCATCTTTCCGGCGGCACGGCTGGCGCAATGGCGCGGCGGTCGCCATCACAAGGAATCACGACTGGGCCGCGACCTTGCCACTCTCGGGCTGACCATCCTCGACCGGACGGACGGCGCATTCGACCTTGCCCTCACGGCGTACTGGCTGCAGGTGCGCTGCTGGCACGCGGTGACGAATGCCGCCGACCTGCAGGCGCAGCTGGCAGCCCTGCCGCCGCCCAAGAGCGACCAGCGCGCCACTGCCGACCAGCGCCGGCGCCTGCTTGCCGCGCTGCTCGACCGGCTGCTGGCGGGAGGCGCGGCATGAGCGACCGCATTACCCTGCATATCGACGGGAGCGACCGCACCGTTGCCGTGCCGCCCGCCATGACCCTCGTCCAGCTGCTCAAACGCGAAGGGTATCGCGGGTTGCGCCAGGCCTGCGACGGCGGCTCCTGCGGCGGCTGTACCGTGCTGCTGGACCAGCGGCCGGTGCTCTCCTGCCTGCTGAATGCGCGTCAGTCGGTCGGTCGCAAAATCCTCACCATTGAGGGCGTCATCGCCTATAACGACGAATTGCGGCTCTTGCCGCTCTGCCTCAAGAAGGCGGGGAGCGCGCAGTGCGGGTTCTGCACCTGCGGGTTCATCATGGCCGCGGCCGGCCTCTATTTCGCCGCCCGTGACCCGCAACGCGACGAACTGGTGACCGCGCTGTCGGGCAATCTCTGCCGCTGCACCGGCTACGAGAAGATCATCCGCGGCGTCGAGCTTTTCTTCGCCGTCATCAACGGCCGAACCGACCGCGCGCAGCTCGCCTCCGCGCACGACTGCACCGCGCCGGTCGGCGAACGCATTGAGAAACTCGATGGTGACGGCCTGACCCGCGGCGAAGCGGCGTATGCCAGCGATATGGTCATGCCGCGCCAGCTGGTCATGCGCCTGCTGACCGCCACCGTCGCGCATGCGCGAATCCGGGCCATCGACATCAGCGCGGCGGAGAAACTTCCCGGCGTCCGGCTGGTGCTAACCCACCGCAATACACCGGACACACGGTTCACCACGGCGGCGCAGGGCTATCCCGAGCCATCACCCTACGATGCGCGCATCCTGACCGACACCGTCCGCTTCCACGGCGAGCCCGTGGCGGCCGTCGTCGCGGAGGATCTCGCAACCGCCGACGCCGCGCTCCAGCTGATTACCGTCGACTACGACGAACTGCCGGTCATGCTCACCTTTGCCGACGCCTACGAGCAGACCAAAGCCGCCATCCATCCCGCCGGCCTCGCCAACTTCGCCGACCCCGCGCACAATCTTGTCTGTGAGTTCCAGTACACGCAGGGCGCCGTCGGCCAGACGCCGGACCTGGTCCGGGTGAGTGGGACCTTCACCACCTCCAAGCAGCAGCATGTGCATCTCGAGCCGCACGTCGCCATCGCCGCCAAGGACGAATACGGGCGCATCAATATCATTTCCTCGACCCAGGTGCCGTTCGATGTCCGCCGTATTGTCGCCCGGGCATTGGGTCTCCCCTTCTCCATGGTGCGCGTATCAAAGCCGCGGCTCGGGGGCGGGTTTGGGGGCAAACAGGAGGTGCTGGTCGAGACCATCGTCGCCTGCGCTGCGGCGCGGCTCGACCGCCCGGTCAAGCTGCTGCTGTCGCGCCGCGAGGAGTTCCTGTTCGCGCGCACCCGCCATCCCTTCCGCGTGACCCTCGAACTCGGGTTCACCCGCGCCGGGAAGCTGACCGACCTGACTGCCGGGATCCTGTCCGATACCGGCGCGTACGGCGGGCACGGCTCGACGGTGGCTGAACTCGCCACCATGCGCATCGCCTCACTCTATCCCGCCCCCAACGTGCGTGTCGACACGAAGGTGATCTGCACCAACAAGACGCCGGGCGGCGCCTTCCGCGGCTACGGCGAGCCGCAGGTAATGTTCGCGCTGGAATCGCTGATGGACGAGGCCGCGGCGCAGCTGGGCATGGATCCGGCTGAACTCCGTTTGCTGAACCATATCCGGGCGGGCGACCGCCTGCCGGTCGAGACGCTCTTCGTCCAGCCCCATCCGCCGGGCGAGGTGATCACCACCTGCGAACTGCCGCGCTGCATCGCGCGCGGCCAGGAACGCATCGGCTGGGGCACGCCGCGACCGGCGCCGGCCCCGCATGTCCGCACGGGCAAGGGGATGGCCATTTCCCTGCAAGGGAGCGGGATTGCCAATATCACCCGCTCGTCTGTCACGGTCTCGCTCAATGAGGACGGCAGCATCCAGCTCCTCTCCGGGGCGGTGGATGTGGGGACAGGCGCCGATACCGTGCTGGCGCAAATCGCCGCGCAGACGCTGGGCGTGCCGCTGACCCGCATCCATATCATAACCGCCGACACCGCCGTCACCCCGTACGATTCCGGGTCGTACGCCTCCAATACCACCTACTTTGCCGGGCATGCCGTGCAGCAGGCCTGTGCCCGGCTGCGCGAGCAGATTTTCACCTGGGCGGCGGCGAAATTCCAGCTGCCGCGTGACGGCATGGCGCTGCGCGGCAATATGCTGGTTGCCGGCGACATCACCAAACCGCTGCCGGAGGTGGCGACCGCCATCTTCGCCGACCTCAGGCCGGTGGATACCGTGTTCTGCATCACCGTCAAGAAAGAGACCGCTGCACCGCCGTTCATCGCCACCTTCGTCGATGTGGATGTCGACATCCAGACCGGCAGGATCACCGTGGTCAAAGCGGTGCAGGTGGCGGACTGCGGGACGATTATCAACCCGCTCCTGGCTGAAGGGCAGATGGAGGGGGCGACGCTGCAGGCGCTGGGCTATGCCCTGACCGAAGAGATCAGCTATGCCGCAGACGGCCGGGTGCGGGAAAGCGACCTGCTGGCCTATCGCGTGCCGACGATATTCGAGAAGCCGGAATTTGCCGTCGAGTTCATCCAGCCGCACGAACCGACCGGCCCGTACGGCGCCAAGGCGGTGGGCGAGGTCGCCTTCGCCACCATGGCCCCCGCAATCAACAATGCCGTGTTCGCCGCCTGCGGCGTCCGCTTCCGCGACCTGCCGATGTCGCCCGAACGCTTCTTCGCCGCGCAGCGGTCCTGACCGGCTGCGTTCAGCTGGCGGCCGCGGTTTCCGGGGGAGGCGCTGGCATGCGCTGCGCCTTGCGGCGATAGGAAATGTTCATCGCCAGCCGGAAGAGCATCCCCTGCGGCCGGCGCAGGACCCGGCGGGCGATCCGCCGCCAGGCATAGGTTTCGCGGAATGCCCAGTAGTATCCCTGCTGCAGTTCATCCACACTCATCCCTCGCGGGATGAACACCACCTCGCTGGTATGATAACGACTCCAGTCGCGTTCGGTAATCCGGCCCGCCGCTGCCAGCGTGGTGTAGAGCCGCGTTCCCGGGAACGGGGTGAGAATGTGATATTGGGCTGCGTCAATGCCGTGCGTCGTGACAAATTCGAGCGTGCGCCGGAAAATACCCGGATCGTCATCGTCCAGCCCGAAAATGAAACTGCCGAGAATATTGATACCTGCGGCATGCAGCCGGCGGATTGCCGCGCCGTATTCCCGCAGATTGCCCCACTGCTTGTTGATCGCCGCCAGATTCGCCTCGGAGAGCGACTCGAACCCGATAAACGCATAGCGGCCGCCGGCAGCGGCATACAACCGCAGCAGTTCCCCGTCGCGGGCCAGGGTGATTTCCGTCTGACCGCCCCAGGTGCGCCGCAGCGGGGCCAGCGCCGCAAACAGTTCGCGGGCATACGCCGGATTGCCGCAGATATTGTCGTCCACGAAGAAAAAGTCACGCGTATCAAACGCGCTGATTTCCGCAATCACCTCGGCCACCGGGCGGGTGCGGAAGGACCGGCCGAAAACGCCGGTCACCGCGCAATAGGCACAGTCGCGCGGACAGCCGCGCGTCGCCTGCACAGTGTGAAACCCCGAGACGTACATGCTGCGGTCAAGCAGGTCGCGCCGGGGTACTGCCATGCCGCGCAGGTCGCAGTAGCGCTCCGCGCGGTACCGTGGCTGCAGGTTCCCGGCAGCAGCATCTGCCAGCACCTTCGCCCAGACATAGTCCGCCTCGCCGATCACCACCGCATCGGCATGCTGCAACACCTCGTCCGGGCAGGCGCTGGCATGCACGCCGCCCATGACCACCGGCACGCCCTGCCGGCGAAAACCGTCGGCAATTTCGTAGGCGCTGGGCGCCTCGGCGGTAAACGCAGTAATGCCCACCAGGTCGGCCGGGCGGGAATAATCAACCGCCGGTACCGTGCGCGCATCGAGGATTTCCACCGTCCAGTCGGGTGGCGTAAGGGCAGCGACCGCCGGCAGGCTCAGCCGGGCAAATCCGGTCTTGCCCCGGGTGACCTGCCCCCAGAATCCCCGCGGATTCCGCGGATGGACCAACAGCAGTTTTCGTGTTTTGATGGCACACCATGCATTCCTGTTACCAAATGCGCCGCCGCGGGCGGTTCGCCATGAGCACCGATGCCTGACGGGCCCACACGCAGCAGCAACGGCGGACAGGAAACAGGAAAAGGCGGGAAACAACTACCTCATTGCATTGAATATATCATATATTCCGTATCAGGACCATACGGGCCAGCCGCCCGGTGCGCCGGCACTCAGTGGTGGCCGTGCTTTTCCTGATGCGTGCGGACGACATACTCCATGAACTTTTCGAGCTTGCGCCGTTCGCCCTGCGGCAGCAGCGAATATTTGCAGCCGACCTGATACAGCTCCGGGTCATGCGGCGAGCGGCTGCAGCGGATCACCTTGGCCGAGGCCTGGAATTTCGTCGCCGAGGTGGGAAATTCGATTACCGCCTTGACCAGCGAACCCGGTTCGACATATTGCTTCGCCTCAAAGGCGATCCCCAGCATGGAAATGTCGATCAGCGCGGTCTTGTCGAACAGCGAGGTTTCACCGAATTCCTGCGCCCGGGATGAATACAGCACGGGCAAATCCAGCGCCAGCCGCAGCATCTGCCGCTTCTTGACCAGCTCCTCGTCGCTGACCTGTTTGTCATGGAAGAAGACGCGCGTCCCGATCTCCGGGGCAGCCACCGCCGCCGCCGGCTCGGCCGCGGGCGGCATGACCGGCGGCGTCCGGGGTTTTTCCTCGAGATGGAGCACCAGCGCCGACAGGTCGGGAACGATGAACACCGGATACCAGTCCTTCGCCGAATCCACCCAGACCCAGTCCGTCGCGCTGATCCGGCGTTCCTGCAGCCACAGCATGAGGGTCGCCCGGTCGATGGGACCGTACTGCTGGTGGTTGACACTCACGAAATAGACGGCAGTATCGGCGGCATCAGTCATGGCAAACCCCTTTCGCAATCATGCGTGCAGGCAACCGCGCCGCGCCCCTCCATCCTGCCGTGGCATCGCAGGAACGCTGGGGTGGCGCATCGGCATTACTTGAATTATACCACAACGACAATACCGGCGCGGCAAATCTCGTCGGCCAGCCGTCGCGTACCCAGATCTGGATCGTCATCCCGCCGTCAGTTATCGTCGCGTAGCGCCGCCAGCCGCAATCATGCCGGCCGGCATAATACAACTGCGCCCACAGCGACTGCCCGAGCGCGCAGTTTCCCTCCCGCGCATACCGCGCCGCATAGCCGTTGGCAAAAAAATCATCCAGCACCAGGCAGCGAATGCCCTGGTCATCCGCCAGCGCCGCCGCCGTGATTGGCTCGCTGAAAAAAATGCCGTGGGTGACGGCCCGGCCCGCGGTGCCGGTGTGAAACGGATTGGCCGCCACCGGTACCCCGCCCAGCGCCAGCAGGTGGTGGCCCCAGTCCCAACGCGCCGCCAGCGACCGGCGCCAGTCGCCAGGAACGGTTCAGCGCCACTCCGATTTTTCCGCAACTGCCGCCGGCAGGTGCGGCAGGCGAAAGCTGCTCTCGCCGGCAAACCGCTCTGCCGCCGCCGCACACTGCGCGCGGGTGATTACCAGTTCATGGCCGCAGACCGAACAGCGATAGCGCAGCGGCCAGGCTGCGCTCAGATTATTGCCGTCAAGACCGGTCCAGCGCCGGCGCATATCCGCATCCGCCATACTCCTCCGCTACGGCGAACTTTAGCATATCCGCCGCGCGTCATGCAGCGGCCGCAACAGTTGTCGCGCCGATATTCATGTGCTACTATATCGGCATGGAATTGCGCATCAGTGTCAAGATCAGGGACAACCGCCACGAGCCGGTGCTCGGCAACGGCGCGGTGTGGCTGCTGGAACAGGTTGAACGGACCGGCAGCATCCGCGCTGCCGCCCTCGCCCTCGGCATGGCCTATTCCAAGGCCTGGCGCATCGTGAAGATCCTCGAACGGGCGCTGGGCGAGCCGGTCATGACCCGCCGCAAGGGTGGCAACGAGCATGGCGGGGCCGTGCTCACCCCGCGCGGACAGGCGATCGTTGCCGGCTTTGCCGCCATGCGCGATGATATCACCGCCTACGCCGTGCGCACACACGGCCGGGCGGCCGCCCGGCTGGTTGCACCCGCCCGTTCCCGTCATGCCCGCCGCTAAGCCGCTGGTGCTCATCCGCGGCGCTGGGGAGCACGCCACCGGGACCGCGCACCGCCTCTTCCGCTGCGGCTTGCCCGTGCTGATGACGGAAATCAGCCAGCCGCTGGTGGTGCGCCGCACCGTGGCGTTTGCCGCGGCGGTATTCGCGGGCGCCTGCACGGTTGAAGGCGTGGTCGCACGCCGGGTTGATGCGCCTGCCGTCGGTGACGGGTCATTCGTCCCCGTCCTGATCGCCCCCGATATCCGGCCGGTCCTCGCCGCCCTCAGGCCCGCGGTGCTGATTGACGCGCGCATTCTCAAGCGCGATATCGACACCGCCATCACCGATGCCCCGCTGGTTATCGGCTACGGGCCCGGGTTCCGCGCCGGCGGCAATTGCCATGCTGCGATTGAAACCAACCGCGGGCACCATCTCGGGCGGATTATCACCGCCGGTGAAACCGAGCCCGAGACCGGCATCCCTGGCGCCATCGCAGGATATGCCGCAGAACGCTGTTTCCGCGCGCCGTGCGCCGGCGTCTTCACTTCGCCGCACGCCATCGGCGACACCATCGCTGCCGGCGAAGTTCTGGGCGACGTTGACGGAATGCCGGTCACTGCCGCCATTGGCGGGATGCTCCGCGGCCTGCTCCATTCCGGCATCCGCGTGCCGTCCGGCATCAAGCTGGGCGATATTGATCCGCGCGGCAGGCGCGAATACTGCTTCACCCTTTCGGAAAAGACCCGCACCATCAGCGGCGGCGCGCTCGAAGCCATCCTTGCCCGCTTTGCCCGCCCGGTATAACGCCTTGCTCCCTGCCGTCCTGACCGCATCGCATTGTCCGCACCTCATCGGCGGCGGCGGCAAGACCACCCTGCTCTATGCGCTGGCCCGCGCCGCCGTGGCGCGCGGCGAAACCGCCATCACCACCACAACCACGCGCATCCTGGCGCCGGCCGCGCACGAATCGCCGGCGCTGCTGATCCGTCCCGACGCTGCCTCCCTGGCGGCGGCGCTCAGCCGGTATCATCATGTCACTGCCGCCGCCGCGGACAACGCCGGCAAGCTGCGCGGTGACGCCGCATTCGTCGAGCAGCTTGCCGCCGGCCGGGCCGCCGACCGGTTGATCGTGGAAGCGGACGGGAGCGCCGGCCTGCCGCTCAAGGCGCATGCCGACCATGAGCCGGTGATCAGCCGCGCGGCTGATGCGGTCATCGCCCTAATCGGTGCCGACTGCATCATGATGCCGCTCGGCGACCGCACCGTGCATCGGAGCGCGCTTTTTGCGGAACGGTTCGCCCTCGCGCCCGGCACACTGCTGTCGCCGGCACACGTTGCCGCGGCCGTTTTGCCGCCGCGCGGCTATGCCGCACGCGTGCCGGCATCGCTGCCGTTCATCGCGGTCATCACCAAAGCCGTTACCCCGCTGTTGTACCGGCAGGCGCGGGAACTCGCCCTGCTGCTGCGCGCCCATCCCCGCGTCAGCGCCGTCTGCCTTGGCGACCTGCTCGCCGGCGAATTGGCTGCTGTCGACTGATCCGCACCACAAGCCGCGCGCCATCACCCTTTTAGCCAGCACCCCGGCCGCACGTAATCCGCTGTCAACCGAAACGAACGGCCCGCCGCACCCCATGCCGTGCCCGCTGTTCCTGGCGGAATAGTGCAGCCCCCGCTGCGGTCGACATTGCCCCTTGCCCGCACCGAACCGCTCCTGCAGCTGCTGGCAGCGACGGCCTGCGCTGACACAACCCCGCCAGAATCACGCCGCAATGAACGGTTCAATATACTCGCGGATCAGCGCAATCCGATCGTTGGCAAGCGGTGTAAACCGGGCCGTGATCGCCACCACCAGATTGGTCTTTGCATTGATGTAAATCACATTGCCACCGTCGCCCAATGCCGCATAGGCAGGCGCCCGGTCATCAATAATCCACCACAGATAACCGTACCGCAACTGGTCCCGGCAACTGTGCACGTGCGTGCTCTCATCAATCCATCGCGCGGATACGAGTTGCCTCCCCTGCCAGGAACCGCGGTGCAGATACAGCTGTCCGATGGCTGCCATGGCTGCCGTGGTGATGAACAATCCCCATCCCGCCGTATTTGTCCCCTGCGGGTCGGCAACCCACCCGCTTGCATGATGATCCTTCATCAACGCGAGTTGTTCTGCTTTGCTGTGGAAAACCACATTCTGCGCAACCTTGATACCCAGCGGCCGGAACAGGTATTCCGCAGCGAATTCGCGCACCGACCGCCCGGTCGCATTGGTCAGAATCCCCGACAGGATATCCGGCCCGATGAGGGGAGTGTAGCGGAACTGGCCGATTCTCCCCCTGCCGCCCAGCAGATCAAGCGCACTCGCCACCCAGTCCGGACTGGTGAAGTACTTCGTATATGGCGCCGACTTGTATTTGAACGGCGCCGTCATGGTCAGCATATCCCGAAGCGTAACGCGCTGCGCCGTTTGTTCGCCCCGCTTCGGCGTATACGCCGGAAAGAAGTCCAGCACTTTCTGGTCGATGCTTTTGATCTTGCCCTGATCGATCGCAATGCCGATCAGCGCGGACACAATGCTCTTGGTCACTGAAAACACATGCCATGCCGTGTCGGCGGCGGATCCGTGATAATACTGCGCACAGACCGTGGTGCCGCCGCTGCGCACTATGATGCCGGCGATATTGCGATGGTCACGGCGTATTGCTGCTTCCAGTGCGGCGATCCTTTTCTGGTGCATGCTGTTGCCTCCTCATGGCGGCGCGGCGTGCGCGCCACCGCACGAAACGGCAGGGTAGATTGATTAAAAATGTTTTGCTAGAACCTCGCTGCGTATCACCCCGTGCCGTGCCCCGCCCGGCATACGCCCGCACCATGCCGGCAACCGCCGCCGGATACAGCCGCACGCTGTCTCCCGACGCCAAACGCAACCGCCGCCCGCCCGCCTGACCGTTCCGCCGTCGCCCCCCATGCCCGCCACTTGACAACCCAAGCGTTTTCCGATATACTCACCAAAGAATCACGGAGGTCGCAGGACGTGCACGGCCACAGGCGGCGGGACGCGTGCCCGTATCTACCATGGCATCGGCGCTACCGGACAGTAACGGGAGATGACGATGGTCTATCTTGATCATGCCGCCACCAGTTCGCCCAAGGCGCCGGGCGTTGCTCTCGCTGTCGCGGACGCGCTCGGCACCAGCATCGCCAACGCCAATCGCGCATCGCACCGTTCCGCCATTGCCGCCAGCATGACCCTCTATCGCACCCGCCGGCGCGCGGCGGCCCTTCTCGGCGCCGCCGACAGCGACCGGGTCATCTTCACCTCCGGCACCACCCTCGCACTCAATATGGTCATCCTCGGCACCCTGCGCCCCGGCGACGGCGTGCTGGTGTCGCCGCTGGAACATAATGCCGTCATGCGGCCGCTGCAGCGGCTGGCACAGTGCGCCAGCATTAGAATCGACCGTTTCCGCTGCGCGCCGGACGGCAGCGTGGATCTGGCCGATTACCGCGCGCGGCTGGCCGCCAAACCCGCGCTGGTCGTCTGCACCGCGTGCAGCAATGTCACCGGGGTCATGCTCCCCTGGCCGGAACTGGCGGCGCTGGCCCGCGCCGCCGGGGTGCGTTTCTGCCTTGATGCCGCGCAGGTGCTCGGCACCATGCCGCTTTCTGTAACTGATACGCCGGTCGATTTTCTCTGCGCCTCCGGACATAAGGGGCTGCTCGGGCCGACCGGGACCGGCCTGCTCTACGTGGCGCCGGATGTCGAATTGGACGCGGTCATCTGCGGCGGGACCGGCTCCGATTCCGCCTCCGAGACCCAGCCCGCCGCGTATCCCGATCATCTGGAAAGCGGCACGCTTAACCTTGCCGGCATCGCCGGACTGGGGGCAGCGCTGGAGTTCATCGCCGCCACCGGCCCCGCTGCTGTTGCCCGCCGCCTCGACACACTCACTGCTGCCGCGCATGCGGCACTCTCCGCGATTTCCGGGATCACCGTGCACAGCCCGGCCAATGCGCATGGCGTGCTTTCCTTTACCCACGCCCAGCTGTCACCCTCCGCACTGACCCGGGAATTCGACCGGCACGACATCGCTGTGCGCTGCGGCCTGCACTGCGCGCCCGCCGCCCATCAAACCATCGGCACCTATCCTGACGGCACCGTCCGCTTCAGTTTCGGCTGGTTCACCACAGAAGATGAGATCGGCAACGCCATTACCGTCCTGCGAAGCATCGTCTGTGGCTGCGATTAGCCGGCCCCCCGCCGCGGGATTTTCCGGTTGCGGCACACCGCCGGGCGCGCATCCCGCCTGCAGTTCGGGCGCGGCGTTTGGCGCGGGTTGCGAGCATCACCATGGCTGATGCGGTCCCGGTGCGACTCACCGCGAACACGAGGTTCTCCGGCTGCGGCGCCAAACTCGGGCCGGGGCTGCTCGACCGCGCGCTGTGCGGGCTGACCCAGCCCGATTTCCCCGATCTGCTTGTCGGCTACTCCACGTCGGACGACGCCGGCATCTACCGCATCAGCGACGATGTCGCCCTGGTGCAGACCGTTGACTTCTTTCCGCCCATCGTCGATGATCCCGTCGCCTTCGGCAGAATCGCCGCCTGCAATGCGCTCTCCGATGTATACGCCATGGGCGGCACGCCGCTGACCGCGCTGGCCATCGTCTGTTTTCCGCAGGCGAGCATGGACATCGCCGTGTTACGCGGCATGATGCGTGGCGCGCTCGAGATCCTGGTCGAGGCGCAGA